>JAEUJH010000583.1 GCA_016794825.1 Gemmatimonadota bacterium | reverse complement strand
CGGACGACGTGGTCGACGCAGTCGCGGCCCTGATTGATGGCGTTCTTGATCAGCGCGAGTCCGCCGAGTTCACCGGCAATGAAGAGGTTCGGGACACTGGTCTCGAGTTCGGCCGAGAGGCTCGGGAGGTCGGCCGTCATGGTCGGCGAGGCCATGACGATTTCGATGGCGCCGACCGGACAGGCCTCGGCGCAGAGGCCGTGGCCGATGCACTTGTGGCCGTTGATGAGGGCCGCCTTACCGCCGAGGACGGCGAGCACGTCGCCTTCGGGGCAGGCGGTGACGCAGGCGCCGCAGCCGATGCACCAGTCGACGCTGATGTGCGGGTGCTGAGCCCGGGGACCGTTGCTCGACAACCCGGCCTTTCGGGTGGCCGCCACCGCCTCGGCCTCACGCTGGGCGTGACGCCGGAGGTGGGTGCCGATGGCGATTGCCAGCACCCCGCCGAAGGCGAGGTAGATCAGGATGTCCACAGGCCCGGCCGGTGCGGGTGCATCAGGTCATTCCAGGTGTAATGATTCGTGGCGCGGTGGTCGGGTTTCCGTCGACCCCCGGTGGTTCATCTCGTTGTAATGTTGTCACTTACGCTGTGCGACCCATGAGACGATCCCACGTCTACAGCTCGCACACTTTGTGCCTTTCCCAGGGCATGAACTGCTCCTGAAAGCCCGGTCATGAACGCTCGAACTTCGAACGCAGGATCCCCTCGGCCGGCCATCGGTCGACCCGTCATTCCGCTGCCTGGCGCCCCCCAGAGCGACGCCATCTCCCCGAAGGTCTCGGGGGGTGTCGAGCGTCCGTCGGCGGCGCCCACGAGGCGCGGAGGCCGGATCTCGATGGCCGTGGTGGGCCTGGTGGTGGCCGGTCTCCTCGGGTTGTCCGTCTACGGCGCCTCGTACTACCTGGCCGATCAGTCCGACCGGGTGCGCGACCCTTTGCACCCGTGGCTGCGCCCGTCGGGGTTCGTTGGGCAAACTGCGGGGATCGTGGCGCTTTTCATTTTCGTCTTTCTCTGGCTCTATCCGCTCCGGAAGTCGGTTCGCTGGCTCCGGTGGACCGGGGCGATGTCGAAGTGGCTCGACATCCACGTTGCCACCGCGCTGATGATTCCGGTGGTGACGGCGGTGCACGCGAGTTGGCGGTTCGACGGGCTGATCGGGTTGGGCTTCTGGTCGATGATCGTGGTCTGCGCGAGCGGGGTCATCGGCCGCTATCTCTACGTTCACATTCCGCGGAGCGCGTCGGGCCTCGAACTCACCGCCGAGGAGATCGCGACCGAACGGCGGGGGCTGCTCGAGGAAGTGGCGGCGAGCACCGGACTGCCGCATCCGCAGGTCGAAGCGTTGCTGCGCTCCGATCCGACGCCGTGTGACGGCCTCGGAGTGCTGGGTACGCTCCGGCGCATGGCCGCGGACGAGCTGGCGCGATGGCGGGCGGCCCGCGCGCTACGGCGCCTCTGCGAGGCGCGCCGGGTGGAGAGCCGTCTCGACCGGGCCGCGGTCCGGCGGGTGGTGCGACTGGCCAGTCGGGAAATGGCCCTGACCCAGCAGGTCCGGATGCTCGAGGCCACGCACCGGCTGTTCCGGCTCTGGCACGTGGCGCACCGACCGTTTGCGGTCACCGCGCTGGTGGCGGTCGTGGTTCACGTGGCCGTGGTCGTGTCGATGGGGATGACCTGGTTCTGGTGATGCGGGGCTGGTTCCCGTTCCCGCTGGTCGTGGCCGTCGCCCTCCTCTGCGGGGGCCGCCTCGACGCGCAGGTGTCTCCGGGACCGCTGGCGAAGGCCCATCGTCAGCTCGAGGGCACCCTCAAGTGCACCCAGTGTCACGGGCCCGGCAAGGACGCGATGCCGGCCCGCTGCGCCGCCTGCCACAAGGACGTGGGTTGGCTGGCCGCGCGGAGCCGGGGCTATCACGGCTCCGCGGCGGTCAAGGCCAAGACCTGCGCGTCCTGTCACCCCGATCATGCCGGCCTGGAATTCCAGCTGGTCAAGTGGCCGGAGGGAGCGGCCGACCGGTTCGACCACCGTCGGGCCGGCTGGGCCCTCGAGGGATCGCACCGGAAGATCGAGTGCGAGAAGTGCCACGTGGCCCAGTACCGGGTCTCGCCGGCGGCGGCGCTGGCGCCCGGTGGCAAGTCCCGGTGGACCGGTCTCGAGCAGACCTGCACGAGTTGTCACGAGGACATCCACCGCGGCGCTCTGGGCGACAAATGCACGAACTGCCACGACGCCGGGCGCTGGAAGGTCACGCCCGGTTTCCAGCACGACACCACGGCGTATCCCCTCACCGGCCAGCATCGCGAGGTCGAGTGCGACAAGTGCCACGCCGACGCCCGGCTTCCGCTCAAGCGTGATCCGCGCGGGAATCCGATCCCGATCTACCGGCCGGTGCCGGCGCAGACCTGCGGGACCTGTCACGCCGATGTCCACAAGGGCGCCTTCGGTTCGAACTGCTCGGCGTGCCACACGACCAAGGGGTTCTCGGAGATCAGCGCGACCCGCGGATTCGATCATGGCCGAACCGAGTTTCCGCTCCGGGGTCGCCACGCGGCGGTGAAGTGCGCGGCATGTCACGCCGACTTCACCTCGGAGCGAGGGCGACGGCCGGCGGCCGAGACCTGCGCCACCTGTCACAAGACCGATCCCCATGGCGGCACCGCCACGCTGGCCGGGAAGCCGGCGGACTGCGGCGCCTGTCACGGAGAGTCCGGATTCAGCCCCGGTTCGTTTCCGCCGGAGCGCCATCGGGAAACGCGCTACCCGCTCGAGGGAAAACACGCCCGGGTCCGCTGTGCCGACTGCCATCGTCGGGAGCCGGCCGGCTCGTCGCCGTCGCGGTGGGGAACTTCGCGCGTGGTGATCCGCCCCGCGTTCGGAACCTGCGGCGGGTGTCATGCCGACCAGCATGGGGGCCAGCTCGCGGCTCGTCCGGATCAGGGTGAGTGCGCCGCCTGCCACCGGCCCGACGGCTGGGCGCCGAGCGGATTCGACCGGGCGGCGCACGCCAAAACGCGGCTTCCGCTGGAGGGGCGTCACGCCGACGTCACCTGTCAGGCGTGCCACGCCGGGGTCCGGAAGGGTCTCCGGCCGCTACCTAACGCTGGACGGCTGGGGTCGGCCCGGTTTGCCCTGACCGGGCTCGAGACGGGCTGTGCCGGGTGCCATGCGGATCCCCACGGCGGACGGTTCGAGCCGGGCGGGGCCAGGCCGGTGACCGGCGGGTGCGCCGCCTGCCACGACGCCAAGGGCTTCGCGCCGGCGGCCATCGACGTGGATCGCCACGCGGCGTTTCCGTTCCGGCTGACGGGGGCCCATCGGGCCACGCCGTGCCAGGCCTGTCATCCGGAGTCGCGGCCCCGCTCGGCGCGGCCGGCGGGGGCGACGTTGATCGCGGCGGCCCAGCCGCTGGTTGCGGCGCGGTACGAGGCGCGGTCGGATTGCGTCGCCTGCCACGCGGACGACGATCCGCACGGGACCCAGTTCGCGAAGCGGAAGGGAGGCGGCGCCTGCGACGCGTGCCATGACGACGAGGCCTTCGCGCCGGCATCGCGTTTCGATCACGACCGCGACGCGGCGTTCAAGCTCGAGGGTGGGCACCGTCCGGTGCCGTGTCGGGAATGTCACAAGCCGACGGCGGGAGCCGTCGGGGGCGCGGCGCGGGTGATTTACCGGCCCCTGTCAGGCAAATGTGAGGACTGCCACGCCAGCAAGCCCCGCGGCTAGTTGCCCTTGGCCGACTTGAGCAGTTGT
>JAEUJH010000507.1 GCA_016794825.1 Gemmatimonadota bacterium | reverse complement strand
ACCGAGCAGGGTCCGCTGCAGCAGCCGACCGGCGTGATCGCCGTCGTACCGGATCCGGGCCATGATGTCGGACCCGCCGAACCGCTGCGGGTTCTCGAACGACTGGGTGGCCACCAGGGCGCCGGTATCGAGGTCATAGAGACGGAGCGCGACCGTCGTCGTGCCGACGTCGACCGCCACGCCGTGAATGGGGCCGTCGCCCTCGACGATCGGGCGGCCGTCGAGAGTAACCCGGCCGTCCGACCGCCCGACGGCCGGATCGAGCACGCCCCCGCGGACCAGGCCCCTCGTTTCGGTTTCGATCCGGAGCGCCCCGCGCCGGAGCGTGTGGCAGCGGACCGATCCGCCCGGCCCCGCCAGCCGGGCGCGACACGAAAGCCGGAACCGGCCCTCGAGATGCGCTTCCTGCGGCGCGGGATCCGACAGCAGCTCGGCTCCTTCGTCGACCTCGACCAGGCACTCGCGACACTTTCCCTGCTTGACGCACGACGTCGGCACCCGGACGTCGAGCGCCTCGGCACACTCGAAGAGGCTCGTCCCCTCGACCGCCGTCGTCGTCCGCCCGTCGATGGTGACCAGGAAGGCGCTCCCGGAGGTCACGCCGGGCCGGCCTCCGCGGCAGCGGCCCGATCCGCGACCAGACGGCGGAACAACTCCACCGCGCTGGCGGCGTCGGCGGCGTATCCGTCGGCGCCGATCTGCCGGGCATAGTCCGCCGACACCGGCGCGCCGCCGACGCAGATCTTGACGTGCTCGAGCCCCGCGGCCTTCATGGCCTGCACCACCGTCCGCATGTAGATCATCGTGGTGGTGAGGAGGGCGCTCATCCCGAGGATCCGGGCGTCGTGGCGCCGAACCGCGTCGATGTACTTCTCGGCCGAGGTGTCGGTACCGAGGTCGACTACGGTAAAGCCGGCGCCCTCGGCCATCATCCCGACCAGGTTCTTGCCGATGTCGTGGAGGTCGCCCTTGACGGTTCCCATCACGATCACGCCCGCGCTCCCCGCCCCGCCGGGGCGGCTGGTCAGCAGCGGCTGGAGCACGGCCATGCCCGCCTTCATGGCCCGGGCGGCCAGGAGCACCTCCGGCACGTAGATCCGGTTGTGCTTGAAGTCCTCGCCCACGACCGACATGCCGGCGATCAGCCCCTCCTCGAGGACTTCGGTCGGCGAACGGCCGGCGGCCAGCGCCTCCTCCGTCATCCGCTTGAGCGCTTCATGCTGCCCTTCGAAGAGCAGCTGGTTCATCTCGGCGTAGTCGATCATCGGATTCCCTCGAGCATGGGCAGGGTGGCCCCCGGTTCGAGTCCCGTCCGGCTGATCAGACCGCGGATCTCGGCATGGAGCGCGTCAGGCAGCGGCGCCTCTTCGTAACGTCCCAGGAGTTCGTCGATCTGTTCCAGCGCCCGGTCGCGCCAGGTCCGGGACCCCTGCACTTCCCACTGGTCCCAGTTGGTCCGGTCGACCATCGGGCCGGGGAGATAGAGTTCCTGGGGCCAGTGCGCCAGGGTGTGCTCGGACATCAGGAGGTGCTTGTCGCGGATCAGTTCCTCGAGCAGCGGCCCCGCCGGCAGGTCGTCGCGGATCTCGACCGGGCGGACGAACCGCCGCGCGTGGGCCACCACTTCGTCGTCGAACACCAGCTTTTCCAGGCTGAAGCAGTTGACGTAGTCGAGCATGCCGGGGCCGGACACGGAGTTGATCCCCGCCAGTTCCGCGAGGAACGCGCCCACGCCGGTTTCCATCCCGGCCTGCGGATCGTTGAACTTCGAGTCCGACAGCGCCATGTACGCCTGCGACGGGAGGCCGAGGTGCTTGGCCACTTCCGCATAGCCGCAGTAGAGCTGGAGCGCCTCGACCGCCGTCATCGGGTTGCTCATCAACTGCATGTGGAACGACGCCGGGGCGCCGCCGAACAGGATCGGCGTTCCCGGCCTGACCGTCTGGGCAATGGTCAGACCGGACAGCACCTCCGCGGTGTGGAGCACCAGCGCGCCAAGGGTGGTGGCCGGCGAGATCATTCCGAGGAGAAGCACCGGGACGATCTCGACCGGGATCCCCACTCGGCGCAGTCCATCAGGTTGGCGATCGGGTCTTCGCCCCAGCGGAGCGGGGTGTTGGGGCAGACCGTGAAAATGGCCATCGGGCGAGCGGCCAGGTCGTCCCGCCCCGACCGGAACATGGCCATGATCTCGCCCATCCGGGGAACACCCCAGGCCGTAAAGGCGCCGGACACGATCGGGCGGGTCGAATGCGCCGCCACCAGATAGAGGCGCCAGGCGTCGGCAATGTCCTGGGGAACGTCCTTCGGGATGAACGCGGTGGACAGATAGGAGAGGTTCGGCAGGCCGTGGCCCAGCTTGACGTACTCGACGAAATCGGCCGAACTCGGATCCCGGACCTGCTGGGTCCGCCGATCGAGGATCCGAAGAGCCGACGAAGCCGGCACGAAGTGGACCTCGTCACCACCAACCACCGCTGTCGGCTTTCCCTCCCGGTCGTGGAGGGTGACCGACTTCGGGGCCGTGGCCAGCGCCCGCTCGACCATGGCCCGCGGTATCAGGACCCGATGGGTATGCGGATCGGCCTTGAGACCGATCGACTCGAGTCGTTGCCGGGCCCCCGGATCCTCGACTTGGACGCCGAGGCGGGCCAGAACGTCCATCGACTCATCGACGACCCGGTCTCGTAGGGATGGGTGGAGGACGCGCATCGAGGGTCGCATGGCCACCTGGGGTCGTGAGGACGGCCTAGGATACTCGGCGCCGACCGGGAGGGGCAAGCCGACGCCGGCTTGCCGCCCTCCGGAGCACCTTTCATCTTGGTTCGGGGAGGTCCGATGCGCCTGGCACCCCTGGTGCTGTTCCCGCTCCTGGCCGGGGTGGCCGACGGGCAGCGTTTTCAGCCCCGAGTCGAGCCGAACTTGCCCTACGACGGGCGGTTCACCTTTGCCAGGATCCGCTACACCGTCTACGGACGGAGCGGCTGGGAGTTCGACTATCCGACGATGGAGCGGAACCTGATGGCCATGGTCCGCGAAATCACCACCCTGGCCCCCCACGCCGCCGGCAGCAACGTGTTCTCCCTCGACGACCCGGAGCTGCTCAAGTTCCCGGTGGCCTACCTCTCGGAGCCCGGGTACTGGATCCCGAACGAGGCCGAGGTCGTGGGCCTGCGGAACTACCTGACCAAGGGCGGGTTCCTGATCGTCGACGACTTCATGCGGGGCGAGTGGCGCAACTTCGAGACCCAGATGCGTCGGGTCCTGCCGCTGGCCCGGATCGACCGGCTGCCTCCCGACCATCCGGTCTTCGACTCGTTCTTCCGGATCGGCTCGCTGGAGATGACCTACCCCCACGACCCCGGCCTGCGGGCCGAGTTCCTCGGCATCCACGAGAACAACGACCCGACCCGGCGCCTCATGGTGGTGATCAACTACAACAACGACATCGGCGACTACATGGAGTGGTCGGGTCAGGG
>JAEUJH010000503.1 GCA_016794825.1 Gemmatimonadota bacterium | reverse complement strand
TGTGGCCGATCAACGGACTGGGCGAGCCCTGGCACGGCCTGGCCGGGGTGTCCCGGTCGGCGCACGGGCTCGGGCAGCTCGGCATTCTCCGGTTGCTCGAGTTGATGGCGGCGGCGTCGGTGGCGGGGTACGCGATCGCGGAGGTGCGGGGCCGCGCCGCCCGCACGGCGGAGGCCGCGCGCCGGGGCCGGCTGGTCGCGAGTCTGTCGTTAGGTGCGGCGCTGGCGGTCGTGCGGGGTTTCCACGAGGGGTACGGCGCGAGCCTGGTCGACGCGGGGCTGGTGGCCGTGGCGGCCTGGGTCGGCGCGCTGCTCTATCAGCGGCAGCGCGCCTACGTCCTCGACCTGCTCGGGATTCCGGAGCCGGCCGGGGGGCCGGCGTCAGGCCCGAACTACTCCCGCATCGCGCCCCCGCCACTGGCGGAGGGGGCGCCGAAGTGGAGGTAGAGCACCGAGCCCCCGCCGCCCGGCGCGAGGGTGACGACGTAAATCCGGTCGTAGTCGAGGTCGGTGAGTTCCCCGACCTTCTGGCCCGAGAGCTTCTCGACGATGGCCGGGACCAGGTTGCTGTGACTCACCACCAGGGCCCGTGATCCCGCCGGCAAGGCCCGGATGGCCGCCGCCAACTCGTCGTTCTTCCCCGCGCCGACGACCGTCGGCGAAATCCCGGCCTTGGCCGCCACCGGTGCGCCGGTCTCGATCGTCCGCTTGAACTGCGACGTGTAGACGGCCGTGATCCCGGCGTCGGCCAGGAGGTGGGTCAGGGCGGCCGCCCGGGCCCGCCCCGCGTCGGTCAGCGACGGATCCTGTCCCTCGGCGCCCTTTTCCGCGTGGCGGACGACGAACACCGTGGTCGGTCGGTCCTGGGCGACGGCGGCCGCCGCCGGAACGGACAGTGCGACCACCAGACCGAGCAGCGCGTTGCGGACCATCCTCGTTGACTCCTTCCCAAGCGGGGCGTCGACCCCGGTGTCGTATGGCCGGCCGCCCCGGGTCGGGGGGCCGTCGATCGTGCCAAGATATCACGGGGGCGGCCCCGTGTGCGCGGCCGCCGGCCCGAGGCCGTCCCCTGCCGGGTCAGCACCCAGCGATCGTTGTCATTCACCCGCGCCGGCTGGACGTTCCGGCGCTGGAACGATCGAGTATCTTCGGGACATCGAGCGACGGCGGACCACCGGTACCACTCGAGACAGGGGAGCCTCTTGATGGCGGCGCAGATGGCGGGACGAGCGGGGTTGGCGGTGGCGTTGGCGGCGCTGGTCGGATGCGCCACCAACCCGGTCACCGGACGGCGGGAACTCTCGCTGATTTCGGAGTCCCAGGAAATCCAGATGGGTCAGCAGTACGCGGTCGAGGTCCGCCAGTCGACCGGACTCGTTCCCGACTCCGCCCTCCAGCAGTACGTCCGCGCCATCGGTCTCCGGATGGCCCGGGCCTCCGAGCGGCCGAACCTGCCGTGGTCGTTCGACGTCCTCGATGATCCGGCCGTCAACGCCTTCGCGCTCCCCGGCGGGTCGATCTTCGTCACCCGCGGCATCCTGGGGTACATGCAGAACGAGGCCGAGCTCGCGACGGTGCTCGGTCACGAAATCGGCCACGTCACCGCCAAGCACTCGGTCCAGCAGATCTCGCGAGCCCAGTTGGCGCAGGGGCTGCTCGGGGTGGGCAGCATCCTGAGCGGCGAGGTGGCCGCGGTGGCCGGCATCGCGAGCCAGGGCCTGGGCGTGCTCTTCCTCAAGTACGGCCGCGACGCCGAAACCCAGGCCGACGATCTCGGATTCAAGTACTCCCTCGCCGACAACTACGACGTCCGGGCCATGCGCAGCATGTTCGAGATGCTCGGCCGAGTCAGTTCGGCCGGCGGGGCCGGCAAGCTGCCGCAGTGGCTCTCCACCCACCCGGATCCGGAAAACCGGGTCGCCAAGACCGATCAGCGGCTGGCCGGGATCACCACCGACCTCAGCAAGACCAAGCTCAACCGCGACCCGTTCGTCCGTCACCTCGACGGTCTCGTCTACGGCGAAAACCCTCGCCACGGGTTCTTTGCCGGCGAGCGGTTCAACCATCCCGACCTCGCGTTCCGATTCGACTTCCCGGCCGGGTGGAAGACCCAGAACCAACCGTCCGCTGTCGTCGGCGTGAGTCCCAATCAGGACGGGATGATCGCCCTCAGCATTCCGGGCACCGAGGCTCCCGACCAGGCCCTGGCCAAGTTCCTGGGCCAGCAGGGAATCGTGGTTGGCGCCACCTCGCGCTCGGCCATCAACGGATTCCCGGCGGCCCAGGCCGACTTCCAGGCCCAGACGCAGAGTGGCGCCGTGGCCGGACGGATCGCGTTCGTGGCGTACGGTGGCAGCACCTACCAACTGTTGGCTTACGCCACCGCGGCGGCGGCGCCGGGCTACCAGACCGCGTTTCAGCAGTCGATCCAGAGCTTCAACCGTCTGACCGATCAGGCCGCCCTGGCTCGCCAGCCGAACCGGATCCGGTTGGTCCGGCTGACCCGCGATCTGACCGTGGACGAGTTCAACCGGCAGTACCCGAGCACCGTCTCGGTGACCGCCGTGGCGTTCCTCAACGGGGTCGGGGCCGGCACCGACGTGCTCAAGGCGGGGAGCTGGGCCAAGCGGGTGCAATAGCAGCGCGGGATCCGGCCGCGCACCAGGCGGCCGGATCCCGCTCCGGGCCACTTCCGCGTGGCCCGACCTCAGATTTGCGCGTGAGCTACTGGCGGGTGGTTTTCCGCCGCATGAAGTCCATCAGGATGAACTGACCCAGCGTCATCGTGTTGGTGAAGTACGCCTTGCCGCGGCAGATCTCGGCCACCTTCTTGACGAACTCCACCAGACTCCGATCCCGGGCGAGCATGAACGTGTTGATGACGATGCCGCTCTTCCGGCACGCCGCCACCTCCTCGAACGTCCGCTTCAGGATCTCGGGGTCGAGCCCCATCGAGTTGAAGTAGACCCGCCCGTCCGGCAGCGTCATCGCCGACGGCTTGCCGTCGGTGATCATGATGATCTGCCGCATGTCCTTCTTCTGCGCCAGCAGGATCCGGCGGGCCAGCTTGAGGCCCTCGGCGGTGTTGGTGTGGTACGGGCCGACCGAGGCGCCCGCCAGGGTGGCGATCGGAATTTCCTCGGCCGAGTCGTGGAACAGGACCAGGCGGAGGGAGTCGCCGGGGTACTGGGTCCGGATCAGGTGGGTCAGCGCCAGCGCCACCTTCTTGGCGGGGGTAAACCGGTCCTCGCCGTAGAGGATCATCGAGTGCGAGCAGTCGAGCATCAGGACCGTCGCCGCCGAGGAGCGATACTCCGACTGGTGGACCATCAGGTCCGGGTAGTCGAGGTCGAGCGGGACGGTCAGGCCGCCCCGGGCGATGGCCCTGCCTAACGTCGCGGGCACGTCGAGATTGAGGGTGTCGCCGAACTCGTAGGGCTTCGAGGACGCCTCCGCCTCGATCCCCGTGGCCAGGAACGGGGTGTCGTGGGTGCCGATGCTGGCGCGCCCGACCGAGCCGAGGAGGTTCTTGAGGGTTCGGTAGCCGAGGAAGTCGAGGCCCTTGTCGGTCAGGTCGAAGTGGACCTGATCGGCGGCGGCGCGGGCCTGGCCACCGGGGCCCATGACCGAGGAGTAGCCGGCCGGCACCTGGGGCGCTTCCTTGGCCTTGAGGTAGCCTTCGTCCATCAGGCGCTGGACGATCTGGTCGAGCAGTTCCGCGATCTGGCGGGAGAGGGCCTCGTCCCGGGCCTCGTCGCCCGAGCTCTCGCCCCGGAGGAACTTGACCATGTCGGGGGTCAGCTGACCCGACTTGAGCAGGGCCTCGAGGATGGCCTGGCGGAGTCCGTCGAGCGACCGGTCGCCGCCTTCCGGGGGCTCGGCCCACCAGGGCCACTCGTCGGGGCCTCCCGCAAAACCCGACTGGAGCAGGAAGTCGCCGAGCTGGTCGAGCAACGCCTGGAGGTTGATGGCGTCGCCCAGTTCCGGCGTGTACTTGGTCCAGGTGGTGAACCGCATGGTTCAAAGGTGGCCAGGGGCCGGGCGGGCGGCAACCGTGGGCGGTTTCGAGCCGGGCCGATGCTATCTTGCGCGGGTGCTCCGCTACGTCTCCCGGGCCGGCTCGGCGGTCGGCCGCGGCGTCCTCTCCATCGGCGCGCTGCAGTCCCGCAACTTCCGGCTCTTCATCGCCGGCCAGTTCATCTCGCTCTGCGGCACCTGGATGCAGAGCGTGGCCCTGTCGTGGCTGGTCCTCGAACTGACCAACTCCACTCTCAAAACCGGACTCGTCACCACCCTGAGCGCCCTCCCGGTGCTGCTGTTCACCCTCTATGGCGGCGTCATCGCCGATCGGGTCAACAAGCGGTTCTGGCTGATGGTGCTCCAGACCGGGTTCCTGCTCGAGGCCGCCGCCCTCGGCATCCTGACGGTCACCGGAACGATCACCGTGCCCTGGATCTACGCGCTGGCGCTCCTGACCGGCCTGGTCAGCGCGTTCGAGATCCCGATCCGGCAGGCCTACCTGGTCGAAATGGTCGGCAAGAACCACCTGATGAGCGCCATCGCGATGAACAG
>JAEUJH010000051.1 GCA_016794825.1 Gemmatimonadota bacterium | reverse complement strand
CGCTACGGGAACGCCCAGTCGCCGATGCTGGTGACCCGGCCGCTCCTGGCGCGGGCCGCGCTGCCCCGGTTCGTCCGCCCCGGCGACGAGTTCACCGCCGGCGTCGTCGTCAATCATCGAACCGGCGGCACTCCGTCGGTCGAGGTCAAGGCGGAGGCCACCGGCATCGCGCAGGCCGGGGCCACCTCGCGGACGGCCACGCTCGAGGCGGGCCGGGGCCGCGAAGTGCGTTTCGACTTCCGAGGTCAGGCGGGCGACAGCGCCGTCTTCCGGTTCGACGTGGCGGGTGCCGGCGATCGGGACGCCGTCCGACTCGGCGTGCCGATCCGATCCGCCTTCCGGCCGCGGCTCGAGGCGGTGGCGGGCGTGGTGACGGACAGCACCCGGGTGATCCTCGGGGTCGATCCCGACGCCGACCCGGCGCGGTCCCGCGTCACCCTCAACCTCGGCAGCTCGCCGAGCGCGCTGCTCCGCGGCTTTGCCGACGAGCTGCGGGTCTATCCGTACTTCTGCAGCGAGCAGGTGAGCAGCGTCGCGCTTCCGATCATCGCGCTCTATCGGGCCCGCAAGCAGGCCGGGGCCGAAGCCGGCGACACCGTCAGGCTCCGGGCCCAGATCGAGCGCGCCGTCGACATGCTGGTGCGGCGCCAGCGCGACGACGGCGCGATCGGCCTCTGGGGCGCCAACGACTGGTCGAGCGCCTGGATGACGGCCAACGCCGGCGCGGTCCTGATCGAGGCAAAGGCGGCGGGCATTCCGGTCCGCGACACGGTCCTTGCCGGCATTGCCGGCTACCTGACGAGTTCGCTCGAACGCCAGGAGAACATGGCGCTCTCGGTGGCGCTCCGGGACAGCGACGTCCGGGCCAACCTGTCGGAGCGCGTGGCCGTGGCCGAGTACCTGAGCCGGTTCGGCAAGCGGAACCGGGCCGTCGAGAACGATCTCTTCCGGCGGCTCGGGCAGCTGGCGCCCGAGGATCGGATGCAGTTCGCGATCACTCTCACCCGCGGTGGCGACGTCCGGGGTGCCCGCCGGATTCTCGAACCGCTCTGGGCCGTGGTGACCGTGGCGGGGCGGGAGGCCACGCTGCCGGATTCGCTCCGGAGCCGGTTCTACTTTGCCTCCGCCATCCGGACGCCGGCCAACCTGCTGCTCGCCACCCTGGCGGTGGATCCCTCCCACTCGCTGCTGGCGCCGCTGCTCGAGACCGTGGTGACCCGAGGCCGGGCCCAGGGGCGAGGCTACTGGTGGAACACCCAGGACATCGCCGTCGCGGTCCGGGCGGTCGACGCCTGGCAGCGCCGGTTCCCGGTGTCGGAGCGGCGGGCCTTCCAGGTCCGCGCCAACGGCCGGGTGGTCTTCGCGTCGTCGCCCACCGGGGTGCGCGGCGATTCGACCGTTCCGCTCGCCACGCTGCTCGGCGGGCGGGCGGCGGGGCCGGTGACGGTCGACGTGGTCGGCATGGGTCCGGGATCGGCCGGGTTCTTCTATCTGACGCTGCGGGAAACGCCCCGGACGGTGCCGGTCAACCCGACCGACCGGGGCATCAGGGTGGAGCGCTGGTACGAGGACTACCAGAGCGGCAAGCCGGTCACCACCGTCGTCGAGGGCGACCTGGTCCGGGTCCGCCTCCGCCTAACGGTGCCGGAGGAGCGTTCGTTCGTGATCGTCGACGATCCGCTGCCCGCGGGGCTCGAGGCCGTCGACCTGAGCCTCAAGACGGTCGGCGGAGTGGGCGGTCCCGGCCAGACCGAACCGGCCGACGCCGAGGGCGCGGAGGGCGATCCGAACGCGCCGCGGTGGCTGTTCGGGGCCTGGGACAGCGGCTGGTGGTCGCCGTTCGACCATCGTGAACTCCGGGACGACCGGGTGATCTACTCGGCCCGGGTCCTCTGGGGCGGGACCTACACGGCCACCTACCTTGCGCGGGCCACCACGCCCGGCACCTTCCAGAAGCCCCAGGCCCACGCGGAGGAGATGTACAACCCCTCGGTGTACGGGCGGAGCGACGGAGGCACGTTCGTGGTGCGGGCCCGGTCGCGGTGAGCTACCGCGCCCGGGTCGGGACTGGCCCGCTCCGGCGGGCGCGCCGCGCCGGACTGGCGTTAGGCGCGGCCCTGGCCGCCTGGCTGGCCCGCCCGATCGACCCCGCCCTGGTGGCGCCACCCGGCGACGACGGGCTGGTCATCCGGGCCCGGGACGGCGCAGTGCTCCGGGCCACCCGGACCGAGGCCGGCAGCCGGCAGCGGTGGCACCCGCTGGCGTCGCTCGATCCGGATCTGCTGGTGGCGTTCGTCGCGGCGGAGGATCGGCGCTTCTGGGACCACCCCGGCATCGATCCGCTGGCCGTGGCGCGGGCCGTCCGGCAGAACCTCGGCGGTCGGCGGATCGTGTCGGGAGCGTCGACCATTCCGATGCAGCTGGCCCGGCTCCTCCGCGGCACCCCGCGGACCTGGGGCGGCAAGCTCGAGCAGTTGGCGTGGGCCGTCCGGCTCGACCTCCACCTCTCGAAGCAGGACCTGCTCGAGCAGTACCTCAACCGGGTGCCCCTGGGCCAGGGTGCCGTCGGGGTCGACGCCGCGGCCCGCCTCTACTTCGGTACCTCGGCGGCCGATCTGAGCCTCGGGCAGGCGGCCGCGCTGGCGGGCCTTGCCCACGCGCCGAGTCGCGATAACCCGCTGGTGTCGCTGCCGGCCGCCGCCCGACGGCGCGACCTGGTGCTCGACCGACTGGCCCGGGCCCGGACCGCGCTGTCCGAGGACATCGCCCGCGCCCGCGCCGAACCGGTGCTCGGCGGCGGCGCGGGTTCCCAGTTCCGCGCGCCCCATTTCACCAGCTGGCTGCTCCGCCGGGCCGACAGCCTCCGGACCGCTTCCGGGGCCCGCACCTCGCTCGACCTGCCCCTCCAGCGGGCCCTCGAGGCCGAAGTCCGTCACGCGGTCGGCCAGCTCCGCTCCTACGGCGCCGAGCAGGCCGCGGTGGTGGCGCTGGCCAACCGCACCGGGGAGATCCTGGCCTGGGTCGGCTCGGCCGATTTCTTCGGGCCGGAGTCCGGTCAGGTCGACATGGTCGTCTCGGCCCGCCAGCCGGGCTCGACCCTGAAGCCGTTCCTGTACGGGCTCGCGTTCGACCGCGGCTGGACGCCCGCCAGCGTCCTGGCGGACGTCGCCACGGTCTATCCGACGGCGACGGGCCCCTACGCGCCGAGGAACTACGATCGGCGGTATCGGGGGCCGGTCCGGATCCGGGAGGCGTTAGGCTCGAGCTACAACGTTCCCGCCGTCGAGCTGGCGTCGAAGCTGGGCGTGGCGCCGGTGCTGGGGGTACTCCATCGCGCCGGGTTCGCGAGTCTCGACCGGCGGCCCGATCACTACGGTCTGGGCCTGGCGCTCGGCAACGGCGAGGTGACCCTGCTCGAACTGGCCAACGGCTACCGGGCCTTGGCCAACGGCGGGGTCTGGCGGCCGGTGCGCTGGCTCGCGGCCGAACCCGGCGATCCGCCGGCGCCCGGTGTCCCCGTGGTGTCGGCGGAAGCGGCGGCCCAGGTCATCGACATCCTGGCCGATCCGACGGCGCGAATGCCGGGGTTCGGGCCGTTCACGCCGCTCGAGTTTCCCTTCCGGGCCGCGGCCAAGACCGGCACCAGTCGCCACTTCACCGACAACTGGGCGGTCGCCACCACGGCCGGATTTACGGTGGCGGTGTGGGTCGGCAACTTCAACGGACGCCCGCTGGCCGGAGCGAGCGGCATTACCGGCGCCGGGCCGCTCCTCCAGCGAGCCGTGCTGGCCACCGCCGCGCGGTTCGATCCCGGGTCGCTTCCGGTGCCGGCCGATCTCGGCCTCGTGCCGGTCGAGGTCTGCCAGGTGTCCGGCCTTCGGGCCACCCCGAGGTGCCCGTCGCTCACCGATTGGTTCCGGCCCAGCACGATTCCGCCCCTCGACGACTGGTACCAGCCGGACGGCCTCCGGCTGCCGACCGAACTGATCGAGTGGGCCAGCCGCAACGCCGCCGGCAACGCGGTGGCGTCGGCCGGCATGATGCGCTCCGGCGGTGAGGACGCGCCCGCCGGGTTCCGGATCACCTCGCCCCGGCGCGGCGATCGATTCCGGTTCGTGCCGGGCGTCGATCCGGCGTTCGCCACCGTGGGCCTCCGGGCGGCTGGTAACCAGACTCCGGTGCGGTGGTACGTCGACGACCGGCCGCACCGGGGCAGCCGGTGGCCGCTGACGCTGGGCGTGCATCGAATCAAGGCCGTGGCGGGGACGGCCAGTGACGAAGTGGTCATCGAAGTGATGCCGTAGCGGGGTCCGGAACCGTTCGCCGCTTGCAGGCGTTGATCCACACCGAACCGAGGGCGAACCGATGCCGAGTCCCAGTGTCCTGACCGTGAAGGAGGCGGCCGAGTCGCGGCGCGCCATCCGGAAGTACGTCCAGGAGCCCGTTCCCGAAGAGGACATCCGCGCCATCCTCGACCAGGTCCGCCTGGCCCCGTCGCCCAACAACTTCCAGCCCTGGCGGTTCGTGGTGGTGCGGGATCCGGCCCTGAAGAAACGGCTCGAACCCGCCGCCGAAAATCAGCGGCAGGTCATTTCGACCCACTGCCTGATCGTCCTCTACGCCGACATGGAGGACGTCCTGGCCCATCGGGAGGAAACCGTCCACCCCGGCATCCAGGGGCCGGCCCGAGAGCGGGCCCTGGCCGCCATCGAGCGAGATTAGGGTGGGAAGACGGTTGCCGTGCGGCAGCGATTTGCCCACGGGATCAGCTACATTGCGCTCGCCTATCTACTCCTCGCGGCCGAGTCCATGGGCTACCGGACCTCGCCGATGCTCGGGTTCGATCCGGAACAGTTCAAGGCCATCCTCGAGCTGCCGCCGCACGTGACCCTGCCGGCCATCGTGGCCATTGGCCGGGGCGACGAGCCCGGCTTTCCGCATCACCGCCACTCGGTGGATCGGATCGCGCGGTTCATTTGATATCCCGCCCGCCGCCGGTCGGGGTCAGGGGAACGACACCACCGGCGGCCGCCAGGTCAGCGAGTCGCCGAGGACGCCGTGTCCGGGGCTCACGACCTCGAGCGACTTCGGTTGGATTTCGATCAGCAGGAGGTCGTGCGCCCGGTTGGGATAGAACGGCGCCCACTCCGCCTTCCACCGGCGGGCCACTTCCTTGGGATCCGTAACGGTCCGTCCAATGCCCTTGAGCGTCACGTAGCCCGCGGCGGCGGGGTCGAACCAGTGGAGCGTAACCCGGGGGTCGCGTCGAAGCTCCGCCACCTTCCGGGTCCTCGGATTGGTGGCCACCCAGACCACGAACCCGGTGTCGGCCAGGAGGGGATCGACCGTTCGGGCCTGAGCCGCGCCGTCGGCCCCGACCGTGATGAACGCGGCATATCGAGCCGTCGTGGCGATC
>JAEUJH010000485.1 GCA_016794825.1 Gemmatimonadota bacterium | reverse complement strand
GCCGCGGCCGAGGCGTCGGCGGCCGGGGCCTTGTCGGCCTTGGCGCAGGCCTGGAGTCCGACCGCCATGGCGCCCGCCGCGGCGGCCCCGGTCTTGAGGAAGTCACGTCGGGTGTGGCGCATGTACGCTGGCTCCGTTCGGAAAAAAGAAGGCCTGGGCCCTGGGAAGAATCTGGACGAGCGGAACAAATAACGAGAAGGATCGGGACCGGCGCAAGACGCCGGGCGGCCGGGAATCAGGCCGAGTCGGCCTTCGTTCCAGCCTGGCCGGTCGATCCGGGGCCGAGGTGCTTCACCACCCGGACGGTGACCGACAACTGGCCGACATGACGCATGGCGTGCTCCGCGCCGTGCACCAGACACCCGATGACGGTCGAGGGCAACTGGGCCCGACCGACGCCCCGGAAATCGCCGAGCGTGGCGACGTCGATCGTCCGGAGTTCGGCCACCGCCGCGTCCACTCGCGCGGACAGCGCCGCCAGGATGCCGGCCACGTCGGCGGCAGCCAGGTCCGCGCCTTCCGCCCGGAGGGCGGCAAACTGCTCGGGCGAGAGCCCCTGCCCGCGGGCATAGGTGAACAGCCGATCGATGACGGCCGTCAGGTGCCGGACATGGAAGGCCGCCGATGCCACGCCGCCGGGTCGGGCGTTCCACTCCGCTGGCGTCAGGCCTTCGACCATTTCACCGACGCTTTCGCGAACCTGCAACAGGGTGTGCGCCACCGGCTGCAGGACGGCGGGCACTCCCTCGACCGGACCTCGTTGCCACCACTCGGTATTGGCCACTGACCCTCGCATCGTCAAATCGCCAAGGAACGCTGGAACCTCGGCTCACGCTTCGTTCAGGATGCTCGACGCTTCCGGCGCCGGCTCACCGGGCCGATCCTCGGACCTCGCGACGGATCGGCTGCCCCGGGAACACGCCCTCGACCAGGGTGCCCTTCCGCACCACCGGGGTTCCCGCCACCAGCACATGGAGGATGCCCGCGGAATACTGGGCCGGCTCCTCGACCGTGGCCCGATCGATGACGGTGGCCGGATCGAAGATGGTGAGGTCCGCGTCGGCGCCGACCTTGATCCGCCCCTTCCGCGCCATGGCCGGCACCGATCCCTGCAGGCGTTCGGCCGGCATGATCGTCATCCGGCGGAGCGCTTCCATCAACGAGAACAACCCCTGATCGCGAGAGTACCGTCCGAGCACTCGCGCGAAAGTTCCGGCCAGCCGCGGGTTGCCGCGGTGGTTGACGTAGCCCACCGCATCGCTCGCCACCATCACGAGCGAGTCGCGGAAGATCGGATGGAGGTTGCTGTCGGGTCCGCCGATGTGGACGATGACTCCGCCCTGCGCCCGATAGCGGATGAACGACTCCCGGGTCAGGTGCTCGCCGGTGGCAGCCCAGACGATCCGGTCGAAGTCGTACCCCGGCGTGTCCAGGGCCCGATCGTACAGCGACGACTGCAGCGCGGTGGAACTGGCGGTGTACGGGTAGGCCTCGGTGGTGACGTCGACGCCGTGGGCCCTGGCCTTGTGGATGGCGCGGAGAAACTCCGGCGCGTCGGGCGACCCGCCATTGGCGCCGCTCGAACTGTTGATGTGGACCACGTGGAGCGCGGCGCCCGTCACCATCGCGTCGGTCAGGACTTCCTGGAGCCCGCCGAAGCCGCCGACCCCGCCGCCCGCCCCTCGAATGTGGGTGTAACAGATGACCCGGCGCTCGGCGCAGAGTTCGAAGTTCCGCAGGATCTCGACGGCCGAGGCCCCCGGCGTGTAGGCGATCCCCATCCCGATGCCCAGGCCGCCCTG
>JAEUJH010000478.1 GCA_016794825.1 Gemmatimonadota bacterium | reverse complement strand
CGCCATGGCCAGCAGGCCCACCATGATGCCCGGCGCCGCGGCCGCGGTCTGACCCGACAGGAAGTACGCCACGGCGCCGAAGTCGACTCCACCGGCCGCGAGCGCCCACATCACCAGGGCCTGCTGCGCCCGCCGGTTGGTGGCCCACCATTCGTCGATGGTCTCGTGCCGACGGGAGGGCCCGAACCGGGTCCGCAGCGCCAGGCTGCCTCCCGCCATCGCAAACCCCGCCGCCCCGAGCAGCGTCGCGACCACGGGCGCCACCTCGGAGCCGAGGCCGCCGAGTCGGATTCCCACCAGCACGAGCGCCATCATCCCGGTCCCGGCCGTGAGCAGCAGATGGAAGACCCGGAGCGACCGGGCGTCGATCGAAGGCGGAGGGGTCGGAGTCATTGGGGTGCCTCAGCGCGGGTCGAGCTTCATGACGAACCGCCCGGCCAACGCGGGCTCGCGGCGGGTCGACCGCCAGCGGCCGGCCACGCCACCCAGCCGCCACGCCCCCACGAGTTCGACCGTGCCGCCGTCGCCGGCGGGATCGAGGACCACGCGGACCGAGTCATCGCGACGGGTGCGGGCCAGGAGCGGCGCGGCGTCGGGGCCGAGGCGCGCGGTGGAAAACGGAATGCGATAGCTCCCCCGGAACGTCGGCGGCTCGACCCCGGGCAGGGCCACGATGACCAGCGTACCGGTCAGCGCGACCGGGACGGACTCGGTGGTGGGGCGGGGGTCGACTTCGAGGGTGACGGTCCAGCGGCCGGCCAACGAGCGGTTCGACTGGGCCAGCAACGGGGTGGCCGTCAGGCCGGCCAGCGCCAGCAGCGCCCCGATCCAGCGGCGGGTCACTCGTTCGGGCGGGCGTCTCCGCCAAGCGCGTCGGCATCGAGCGAGTCGGTCGGGATGACCACGCCCTCGGCGCCCAGGGTTCGGAACAGGCTCCACTGCGCCTGGCGGGCGGCGTAGACCCGGTTGCCGTTGTACATCAGCGAGATGAGCAGAACCCCGTCCGAACGGCCGAGGTAGCCCACCAGCGTGGCCACGTTGCCGAGCGTTCCGGTCTTGGCGCGGACCACGCCGCGCTGCGGGAGTCCGCTGGCCAGGCGGGCCAGGGTGCCCGATCCGTTCGGCGGCAGCAGCATCGGGAAGTTCCGACCGCCGGGGGCCAACGGGAACCGCGCCAGATACGAGACGAAGGTGTGGGGCGAGACCCGGTTGAGATCGGAGAGCCCGCTTCCGTCGACCAGCCGGACGCCGGCGTAGTCGCCGGTGATCTGTTGGACGTGGGCGGTGAGCCGATCCGCCGCGGTGGCGTCGGCGCCGCCGGCCCACTGGAGCATCAACTCCGCGCCGAGGTTGAGGCTCCGCCGGTTGACCTCGCTCGCGATCGAGTCGAACACCGGCGAATGAACCTCGGCCAGGACGGTCGGCTGGTTGCCGGCCGACCCGATGCCCGGGGTCCGGATCCATTCGATGCCGGCCGTTTCGAGCGCCTGGGCCCAGACCGCCTCGAGTACCGGGCGGGGGTCGGTCACGGCGCGGGAAATGCCCCGCGGCCGGGCCGAGACGCCTAACGTTCCCGCGATGACGTACTGGCCGTCGGCCCGGGTTTCGATCCGGAGCCGCGACCGGCGTCCCTTGACCGTCTTGGCGGTGATCGTCAGGAGCCGCGCCGCGCCGTCCGGCGCCGCGCCGATCAGCTGGACCGGCCGCCCGATCCGCGCCCCGGGCGCCACGGTGGCCGAGATCAGGTTGTCGTGCACGGTCAGGTTGCCGACCGGCGGGGCGAACAGCCGGCCCTTGTGCCGGAGCGACCAGATGGTGGGGAAGCTCGCGTCGGCCGTGCCCTGGGCGCTGGTGACCGCGAGCGGTCCCGTCAGCCGCCGGACCCCGCGCCGATGGAGCTGGAGCGCGAGGTCGACCAGGCTGGTGACGCCGTTGCCGCGGTGTTCGAGGCTCGGGTCGCCGTTGATCTCGAGCGCCCAGCTGCCGATCCAGGTGCCGGTCGGCGGGTCGATGTCGCCGCGGCCGACCACCCGGGTCGACTTTCGGGCATCGCCGCCGACCACGCTCCGGGCAAACCCGGTGGTGAGCAGCTTGACCGTCGATGCCGGAATCAGCGGCCGGGTTGGCTGAATGCCCCAGACCAAACGGCCCTGCTGGTCGGCGACGGCAATGCCCCAGGTGCCCGGGGCGCGCCGGGAGGCCTGGCGGAACCAGGTCTCGAGTTGGGATTGGATGGATTTGGCGGAGTCAGCCCTGGTCTGGGCCGAGGCGGGAGCCCCGGCCCAGATCATGGAGAAAAGGGCCATCAAATGCGTGATGCCAGTCCGCATGTCCGCCCCTGCTGATCGGGCCCCTATCGCAGCATCGCCTTGGCGATCGTCTGCAACTGCATGTTGCTGGTGCCCTCATAAATCGTGCCAATTTTGGCATCGCGGAAGAACTTCTCCGCCGGATACTCCTTCGAGTACCCGTAGCCACCGAACAGCTCGAGGCCCTGACCGGCAATCCGGTTGGCCACCTGGGAGCTGAACAGCTTGGCCATGGCGGCTTCCTCGACGAACGGCTGGCCCTGATCCTTGAGCCGGGCCGCGTTGTAGACCATGAGGCGCGCGGCCTCGAGTTCCACCTTCATCTGGGCGATCTGGAACTGGACGCCCTGGAAGTCGGCGATCGGCTTCCCGAACTGCTGCCGCTCCTTGATGTACTCGACGCAGCAGTCGAGCGCGCCCTGGGCCACCCCGATCATCTGGGCCCCGATTCCGATCCGCCCTTCGTTCAAGGTCTCGATGGCGACCTTGTACCCGATGCCCACGGGGCCGAGAACGTTGCCGGCCGGAACCTGGCACCCCTCGAGGATCAGCTCGCAGGTGCTCGAGGCCCGGATCCCGAGCTTGTTCTCCTTCTTGCCGACCGAAAAGCCGGGGAAGTCGCGCTCCACCAGGAACGCGGTGATGCCCTTGTAGCCCTTGGAGAAGTCGGTGTTGGCGAAGACGATGAAGAGGCCGGCCTCGGCGCCGTTGGTGATCCAGAACTTCCGGCCGGTCAGTTCCCAGCCGTCGCCCTTCTTTTCCGCCTTGCACTGGAGCGCGAAGGCGTCGCTGCCGCTGGCCGGCTCGGAGAGCGCGTAGGCGCCGAGCAGCCCGGTGGTCATCCGGGGGAAGAGCCGCTGCTTCTGCTCGTCGGTGCCCCAGCGGAGGATGGCGTTGTTGACCAGGGTGTTGTGGACGTCGACGTAAATGGCGGCGGAGGCGTCGACCCGGGCCAGCTCCTCGATGGCCAGGGTGGCCAGGAAGATCGATCCGCCGGCCCCGCCGAGCGACTCGGGGACCTCGATCCCCATCAGTCCCATGTCGAAGAACTTGGCGACGATGTCGGGCCGGAACTTGGCGGCCTCGTCCATCTCCATGACGTGGGGTTTGACCTCCGTCTCGGCGAATTCGCGGACGGTCTGGCGGAAGAGCTGCTCCTCCTCGGAGAGGATCGAGAGCGCGCTGGGTGACGTTAGGGTGTCCGACATGGAAACTCCAGGCGGGTGAGTGAGATCCGTCGCAAAGATAGCCTCGATTCGGGGGCCTTTGAAGAACCCCGGGGGAGGGGGGTGTGCATCGATCCGGCCCAGGCGCATCTCCCGGCCCCAACACAGGAGAGCTCCGATGCGTGCCACCCGTTCCATGGCCTTGCTTGCCGGGCTGTTTTTCGGCCCTGGTCCCCGTCCCCAGCCGGCCCTCGAGACCGGCACCGTCGCCGGGACCGTCACCGAACCCGGGGGAGGCCCGGTGGTCGGGGCGGCCATCCGGGTGGCCGGCAGCGCGCTCCAGGCCCGGACCGATCGTAATGGCCGCTTCACCATCGCCAGCGTGCCCGTCGGATCGGCCACCGTCATCGCCACGGCGGTGGGGTACGGCCAGCAGCAGCGGGTGGTGACGGTGGTGGCGCAACGGACCGTCGTGGCGGACTTCGTCCTCCAGCCCGCGGTCATGGCCCTCCGGGAAATGGTCGCGGAGTCGCGCGATGCCCAGCTCGGTCGGCACCGCGGCGTGGCCGCCGCGCCGGCGCCGATGATGGCCGCCAAGAACTACGCCCTTCGGCAGGAATTCAACACCGAGGAGTACGGGTTCCACCGGGACAACGCCTGGGCCTCGGCCCGCCGTCAGCCGCTCTCGACCTTTTCGGTCGACGTCGACGCCGGGAGTTACGGCAACATCCGGCGGTTCCTGAAGGAGGGGCAGCTCCCGCCCAAAGACGCGGTTCGGGTCGAGGAGATGATCAACTACTTCAGCTACGACTATCCGAGTCCCCGGGGTGAGCATCCGTTCTCGGTGACGACCGAACTGAGTCGGTCGCCCTGGAACCCGCGGAACCGGCTGGCCCTGATCGGGCTCCAGACCCAGCGTCTCTCGATGGACGAACTGCCGCCCAACAACCTGGTGTTTCTGATTGACGTCAGCGGCTCGATGAGTTCACCCGACAAGCTGCCGCTGGTCAAGTCGGCCTTCCGGCTGCTCGTCAACGAGCTCCGGGCCGAGGATCGGGTGGCCATCGTGGTGTACGCCGGCGCGGCCGGCCTGGTGCTGCCCCCGACGCCGGGGAACCGGAAGGACCAGATCCTCGACGCCCTCGAGCGGCTCGAGGCGGGCGGTTCCACCGCGGGCGGCGCCGGGATCCAGCTGGCCTATCAGGTGGCGCGGCAGCACTTCCAGGAGGAAGGCAACAACCGGGTCATCCTGGCCAGCGACGGTGATTTCAACGTCGGCGTCTCGAGCGAGGGCGAGCTGGTCCGGCTGATCGAGGAGCGCCGTCGCGACGGCGTCTTCCTGACCGTGCTCGGCTTCGGCACCGGCAACCTCAAGGACGCCAAGATGGAGCAGTTGGCCAACAAGGGGAACGGCCACTACGCCTACGTCGACGACATCCTCGAGGCCAAGAAGGTGTTCGTCCAGGAACTGGGCGCCACGCTCCTGACCGTGGCCAAGGACGTCAAGATCCAGGTCGAGTTCAATCCGGCCCGGGTCAAGTCGTATCGGCTGGTGGGCTACGAGAACCGGCTCCTGGCGGATCGGGACTTCAACGACGACACCAAGGACGCGGGCGAGATGGGCGCGGGGCATTCGGTCACCGCGCTCTACGAGATCGTTCCGGCCGACGGGGCGGACGACGATGACGACGGCGCCGTCGACCCGCTCAAGTACCAGACGCGGGGACGCTCGGGCGGTTCGGACGACTGGTTGACCGTCAAGCTCCGCTACAAGGCGCCGCAGGGATCCACCAGCCGCCTGCTCGACCGGGTGGTGCGCCAGGAGACCGGATCGCCGTCGGCCGACTTCCGGTTCGCGGCCGCGGTGGCGGCGTTCGGCATGCTGCTGCGGGACTCCGAGTACAAGGGGCAGGCCAGCTATTCAGGCGTGCTGGCGGCCGCCCGGGGCGCGCGGGGCGAGGATCGGGAAGGGTATCGGGCCGAGTTCATTCGGCTGGTGGAAACCGCCGCGTCGCTGGCGGGTCGGGGTCGGGAGATCACCGGCCGGGAGGACCGAAGGTAGCGGTCTCCGGTTCTAGTTTCTCGACCATGTCGCCCGGTAGGTGCGCTGCACCTGCCGGGCGGCCTCGTGCCCGAGAACCCGCTTCCCCCCCCCAAACGATGGGGTTGACGGCCGTCGGAGTACTTCCAAGCTTGTTGCGTGTCGCCTTGCCCTTGGTTCGGGCCCGAGAGAGCCGTTGTGGGCCGAACTGATCGAAGACCAAGCTCAAGAATCCCGAGCGGCCGTACCGGTTCCCGTCGGAGGATCCAGTGAAGACGCGGTTAGCAGTCGCGGGGCTGGTACTTGTGGCGGCAGGTGACTCGCACCAAACCAGCCCGGTCCGTACCGTCCGGATCGCGGCGACCCCGGTCTGTTCAGGTTGCCGCGTCGAGATCGGCGATCCGGCGATCGTTGTTGAGGGGACGGTGGACCATCCAATCGCGGATCTGCCAAACGGCCTGTTCCGGTCGCCCGCGGGCGGATTTGTCGTGACGCAGGGCGGGAGCGGCGATCTGCCCCTGGCATTCTCGTCAACCGGCGCTTTGGTCGGCCAGATCGGCCGCGTGGGCAGCGGGCCCGGCGAGTTCCAGGCCGCACTGAAGGTTGCCTTTGGACCTGGGGACTCCGTCGCGGTATTCGACACCCGACTACGACGGATTGCCATCTTCGACCGCAACTACAAGTTCGCACGGTCGTTTCGCGCGCCAGGCGATCCGTCCGCAATGCTCTGGCTTCCCAATGGAGAGTTCGTGCTTGGCGGCGCGATGTCGACCTCCAGGGGCGTTGGCCAACCGCTTCACATGCTGAGCCGCGGCGGTGATGCGCTGAGGAGCCTCGGTGGGGGTAGCGCCCCAGGGGCCTATGGCGGGATGGATGACTTCCGACTTCTGACTGGATCAGGAACCACCGGGTTCTATTCCATGACGGCGTTTGGAAAGGTCGAAGTCGAGCACTGGGACGCGGGGATCCCCAAGCGCCGGTGGGCCATTGAGAGCCCTTACTTGCCCGACAAGACGTTTGAAAGCGAACGCCGCCCATTCCAAGCAAGAGTCTCTTCGTTTCTCGTCGACGGGACCACTCTCTACCTGATGTTCGTCGTTCCAAGAAAGGGATGGCGGTCCGGCGTGCGAGTCCGGGTCGAGAACGGCGAGGAGCTCGTCACCATCGTAGACGCTGACAAGGTTGTCGCGACGAGTATTGACGTGATTGACCTTGCGCGAGGCGTGGTCATCAGTAGGACGGAGCTGCCCGGGTCCTACACGGGCTTTCTCGCCGGCGGATTGGTCTTCCGTCGGGTGACGGGCGGCGAGAACGGAACGCGGCTCGAGGTAAGCCGCTTTCGACTGCGCGGGGGCGGTTGAGGCCGCGGCTTGCGCCGCGGTCAGCCGGCCAGGACCTCGAGCGCCACCGGCACCCGGCCTAACGGCGCCGACACCTGGGCCCCCTGGACCCGGTCGCGCACCGCCCGGAGCATCTCCCGGCCGATGGCCACCCCCTCGGCCAACCCCGCTTCCTTGCCCTTGTCGCTGGCCACCCGCATCCGTTCGAGGACCTCGGCCGGGACGGTCACCCCCGGCACCTCGTTGGCCAGGAACTCGGCGTTCCGGAGCGAGACCAGCGGCCAGATCCCCGCGATGATCGGGAGCCGGAACGACTCGACCGCCGCCAGGAACCGGTCGAGCTGCGCCAGGTCGAACACCGGCTGGGTAATGGCGAACTCCGCGCCCGCTTCGACCTTCCAGGCCAACCGGCGGACTTCCCGGTCCAGGTCGAACGCCGCCGGGTTGACCCCGACGCCGATCACGAAGTTGGTCGGCTTCCCGATCGGGTTCTTCCCGGGGTCGAGCCCCCGATTGAGCTGCGCCACCAGGTTGGTCAACCCGATCGAGTCGATGTCGAACACCGCCGTCGCGTCCGGATAGGGGCCCATCTTGGGCGGATCGCCGGTGACGAGGAGGAGATTGCGGAGCCCGGCCGCCGCGGCGCCGAGGAGATCGGACAGCATCCCGAGGAGGTTCCGGTCGCGACAGGCGTAGTGGACCACGCTCTCGAGGCCGGTCTCCCGCTCGATCATCAATCCCGACAGCAGCGCCCCCATCCGGCTCTGGGCCCGGGGGCCGTCGGGCACGTTGACGGCGTCGACGCCGGCCGCCTTGAGGGCCCGGCACTGCTCGAACATCGGGCCGGGATCGGTGCCGCGCGGCGGCACGATCTCGACCGTGGTGATGAACTCGCGCCGGGCCAGCTTGCCGCCGTACCGCGACCGCTGGCCGAGGGGCAGGGGATCGACCCCGACGGCGTGACTCGTCACCGCCGTCACCGCCGTCGAGTGCCGGGGCGACACCGACCGGACGAACGACTTCATCGCCTTGATGTGGTCCGGCGTGGTCCCGCAGCAGCCGCCCACGAACCGCGCCCCCGCCTCCACGATCCGGCGGGCGTACTCGGCCATGTACTCCGGGCTGGCCATGTAGATCTTCCGGTCGCCGATGTCCCGCGGGAGTCCGGCGTTGGGCTGGGCCGAGATCGGCACCGCCACCACCTGGACCAGCTGTTCGACCACCTCGAGGATGGTCTGCGGGCCGACCGAACAGTTGACGCCGACCACGTCGGCGCCGGCCTCGACCAGCGCGGGCCCGAACGCGTCGGGGCCGCTGCCGTAGGCGGTCCGGCCGTCCTCGCCCACCGTCATCTGCGCCACGATCGGGAGGTCGCTCACCCGGCGGACGCCCTGGATCGCGGCGGTGATCTCGTTCAGGTCGGCAAAGGTCTCGAGCACGAACCCGTCGACCCCGCCCGCCACCAGGCCGGCGGCCTGGCGGGCAAACGCGGCCCGGGCTTCGTCGAGCGCGGTCTCGCCGAACGGCTCGACCCGGACGCCGAGCGGTCCGATGGCCCCGACCACCGAGACCTGCCGGCCGGGATCGGCCTCGCGCGCCACCTTGGCGGCGGCCGTGTTGAGCCGCTCGGTCTCGTCGGCCAAGCCGTACTGGGCCAGCTTGAACGGGTTGGCTCCGAACGTGTTGGTCTCGATGATCTCGGCGCCGGCCCGGATGTACTCGCGATGGATGTCGCGGATCAGATCCGGTTGCCGGACCGCCAGCTCGTCGAAGCAGACGTTGATGAAGACGCCCCGGCCATAGAGCACGGTGCCCATCGCGCCGTCGAAGACGTGGACCTTGCCGTCCGCCAGCAGTTCTCGCAGCGTTGCCATGCCGACCTCCTGGAAACCAAAAGACCCGAGGCTAAAACGGCCCCGGGCGGCGTTTTAGCGTTTGTTTTACGTGGCCGCAATCAGCGCAAATCACCACGAACCGTTTCGGTTCAAGCTAACCGACCCGGAAAGTGGTGCCAAATCCGTGCCGGGTGACGATTTCGGGGCTCCAATCCGATGCCCCGGGGCGGACGTTGCGGCCCGCCGGGTTCGGGCGTATTATGTAACCATATGGTTACAGAGCCCGCCGTCTTCGCCGCCGTCGCCGATCCCACCCGCCGCGCCATTCTCGACGCGCTCCGCGGCGGCGAACGCTCCGCCGGCGACCTGGCCACGCTCTTTCCGATCAGCCGCCCGGCCGTGTCCCGGCACGTCCGGATCCTCCGGCGGGCCGGTCTCCTCCGGGAGCGGCGGGCCGCCCAGGCCCGGATCTACTCGCTCGATCCG
>JAEUJH010000472.1 GCA_016794825.1 Gemmatimonadota bacterium | reverse complement strand
GGGGTACTCGTGGGCCCGCGACGGCAAGTCGATCGTGATCACCCAGGGCGGCCGGATTCGGCGCCTCTGGGTCGAGACGGGGCGGGTCGAGACGATTCCGTTCCAGGCCCGCGTGCGGCGGGAAATTTCCGAGATGGCGCGGCACCAGGGGTCGATCGACGATCGCGGGTTTCGGCCCAGGGCCATCCGCTGGCCGGCGTCATCGCCGGACGGGGCGCGGCTGGTGTTCGAGGCGGCGGGACGGCTCTGGCTCCGATCGTTGCCTGACGGTCCGGTGGCCCCGCTCCTGACCACGTCGCCCGGTGGCTTCGAGCTGACGCCGACGTGGACGCCCGACGGCGGGTCCGTGGTGTTCGCGACCTGGAGCGACGACGAGGGCGGCGCGGTGTGGCGCGTCAGGCCCGGGGGTACACCCGAGCGGATCAGCCGGACCCCGGGGCGCTACCTCTATCCCCGGCTCGCGCCCGATGGCCGCACGGTGGTGGTCAATCGCTGGTCGCCGGCCCTCAAGTACCTCCCGAACGGCACCGGCTGGGAACTCGTCACCCTCGATGGCGCGGGCCAGGCCGCGGTGGTGCGGGGGCCCGGGCCGTTGGTCGAGGCCGCCAGCGACACGGCGGGTCTCGAGTACCGGGTCCGCGGCAACACCCTGGTCGCGACTCGTGCCTCCGCCCGGAACCCGTGGGTGCACCCGGTCATCGCCGGCGCGGTGGCGGTGGTGGCGCCGTCGCCAGATGGTCGGTGGCTCGCCATTCAGCAGAAGCACGACGTCTTTCTGGCGCCGCTCCCGCCAGTGGCCGTTGGCGAGTCCTTGACGGTGAGCCTGGCGGATGACGCGCCGTCGCTCCGGCGGTTGACCCGTCACGGCGGGATGTTCCCTCGCTGGCGCAACGCCTCCACGCTCGAACTGGTGAGCGCCAACCGGTATCTGAGCTACGACGTCAGCCGGCAGCGAGTCGATTCCGTGGCGCTCGCCTTCGAGATCCCGCGCGACCGCGGCCTCGGCACGGTGGCGTTGACCGGGGCCCGGATCATCACGCTCGATCAGCGCCGGGTCATCGAGCGGGGCACCATCGTGGTCAAGGACGGGCGGATTGCCTGCGTCGGGGTCTGCTCGCTGGCCGGCGTGAGCCAGCGGATCGACGCGACCGGCAAGACCATCATGCCCGGGTGGGTCGACGTCCACGCCCACCACACCAACGACGAGGGCGACGGGATGATCCCGGAGCGGCGGGCGTCGTCGGCCCGCTACCTCGCGTGGGGCGTCACCACCACGCACGATCCGGCCAGCGAGGAGCACGTCAGCTTCCCGCTGTCGGAGTTGATCGAGGCGGGCCGGGTGGTCGGCCCCCGGACGTACTCGACCGGGGTGCCGCTCACCTGCAGCGATTTCGACGACCTCCGCGAGATCGACTCCTATCAGGAGGCGCTCGACCACATCCGCCGCGAGGCCAACCTGGGCGCGCTGTCGATCAAGGACTATCGTCAATGCACCCGGATCCAGCGCCAGATGCTGGCGGAGGCGGCCCGGGCCGTGGGCGTGACGATCACCTCCGAGGGCTCCGACCCGCTCTACCTGGCCGGCCTCATCATGAACGGCAGTACCGGCTGGGAGCATCCGATCCAGTACCATCCGCTCTACGCCGACTACACCCGGTTCTTCGGGCAGGCCGGGGCGCACTACTCGGCCCAGTTGTTCATTTCGGACTATCCCCACGGGGCCGCCATCGACCATTGGCTCGGCCAGGAGGACCTCTGGGCCAACGCCAAGGTTCGCGAGTGGACCCCGTGGGCCGAGTTGGCGCTCCGTCGCGGCTTGACCAAGAAGCCTCTCTCCGAGTTCATCTTCCCGATCCTGGCCGAGGGCGCGGCCGACATCAAGCGCTCCGGCGGCTACCTGGCCGTCGGGGCCCACGGTGAACAGGACGGGCTCGGGACTCATTGGGAAGTGTGGAGCTACGCCCAGGCCCTGTCGCCGATGGAGGCGCTCGAGGCGGCCAGTCTGGATGGAGCCCATTTCCTCGGGCTCGAGCGCGAACTCGGATCGCTCGCGCCGGGCAAGCTCGCCGACCTGGTGGTGCTCAACGCCAACCCGCTCGCGGACATCCGGAAGACCACCGACATCCGGTACGTGATGAAAGCCGGCCGGCTCTACGATGCGCGGACGATGGACGAAGTCTGGCCGCGGAAGAAGCCGTATGGCCGGAAGCCGTGGAACCAGGACGAGATGCACCGGGTGGACGTCCGGCCCGACGAGTTCTGGGACCGGCCGGGCGGGCGGTAGCGGGGGACGCGCTTTAGATTGAGGCGATGATGCTCCGGATCGCCTCCAAGTCCCGACCCCCGGTCGGTCCCGCCCCCAAGCGGCTGGACCGACCGGCCGCCCCGTCCCGGCCGGCGCCGCCCGTCCCGCCGAAGCACCCGGTCCGGACGCCCACCCCCAACCGCCGGGGCCGATGACCGCGCGTCCCCTGGTCATGGCCCTGACCGGTGCCTCCGGCGCACCCTACGCCGTCCGGATCCTCGAGCTGCTGGCCACCCGTCGGGAGCCGGTCTGGCTCATCGTCTCGGGTCACGGGTGGCGCCTGCTCGTCGAGGAGTGCGGGATTCGCGATCTCGACGGCCTCCGGGCCGCCACCGGCGGCGACTGGACCAGCGTCACCCTGTTCGAGGACAACGACCGCGGGGCCAAGCCGGCTTCCGGGTCGCAGAAGACCCGCGGCATGCTCATCTGTCCCTGCTCGATGGGAACGGTGGCGGCGGTGGCGCACGGCACCAGCCGGTCGCTGGTCGAACGAGCGGCCGACGTGACCCTCAAGGAAGGTCGCAAGCTGGTGGTGGTGCCGCGCGAAACGCCGCTTTCGCTGGTTCACCTCCGGAATCTCACCGCCGCCGCCGAGGCTGGCGTGACGGTGTTGCCCGCGGCCCCCGGCTTCTACCACCGCCCCAAGTCGCTGTCGGACCTGATCGACTTCGTGGCGCAACGGGTGCTCGACCAGTTCGGCTACGAGATCGACGTGGCGCCCCGGTGGGGGGGCGAGCCCACGGGGTGAACACCCGCCGGCTCGGTGGGCCGGCGATGTCAGTGATCGGGGGTGTCGATGTACCGGTTCTGCCTCCACTGCAGTGGTCCGCTGGGTTCCAACGAAACCATCGAGGCGTTTCCGATCGGCCGGCGCCTGGCCTTCGACCCGGTCCGCGGCCGGCTCTGGGTCATCTGCGGCTGGTGCGACCGGTGGAACCTGGTGCCGATGGAAGACCGCTGGGAAGCGGTCGAGGAATGCGAACGACGGTTCCGGGCCACCCGGCTCCGGTTTTCCACCGCCAACATCGGGCTCGCGCAGGTGCCGCCGGACCTGGCGCTGATCCGGATCGGGTCGCCGCTCAAGCCGGAACTCGCGGCGTGGCGTTATGGCCGCTATCTCCGCCGTTGGCTTCCGGCGCTCGGCGGGGGGTGGTCGAGCCGGTTGGTCGAGGCGGCGGATCGGGGTGTCGGCCTCGTGGCGGCGCGGCTCGGGGTGCGCCGGCAGTACGACGTGGCGATGTGGCTCCGGCTGACCTATCGCCCCGACCGGGTGGTGGCGCTGGCCGAGACGCCGACGGGCCGGGTGGTGATCCGTGCCCGGCATTTGGCCGGCGCCGAGTTGCAGCGGCCCGATCCGGGTGACGGGTGGCGCCTGACCGTGGCCCACGACGACGGGCTCGTCTGCCTGACGGGCGATCAGGGTCTGGGTGTGGCCGGCAAGCTCCTGGCCCGGCTCAACGGCCGCGGCGCGCCGGAGCAGGCGATTGCCTACGCGGTGGCCAAGCTCGATGACGCCGCCAATCCGGCCGGCTACTTCGCCCGGGTGGCGGCCATCGCGCTGCGGAGTTGGTGGGGCAAGCGGCCGGATCCGGGTGTCGCGGTGGCGCTGTCGGATGCGTCGCTCTCGGCGGCGGAGCGGCTGGCGCTCCACCTGACCAAGCGGTCGTTCTGGGGTCGGGGCGGGCTGGGCAGCGAGCCGGCGACGCCGCTCCCCCGGCTGCCGCTCGTCGATCGGTTGGCCCTCGAAATGGCCGCCAACGAGGACACCGAGCGCCGGGCCATGGAAGGCGAACTCAAGGTGCTGGAACGGGCCTGGCGCGACGCCGAAGCCCTGGCGTCGATCAGCGACGGCCTGTTCCTCCGGGCCGGCGCGGCGGGCGCCCTTCCGGCGCCCGCCTAACGGCAGGCGTCGGCTTCGGCGGTCCGCCGGGCGGAGCGGATCGTCTCCACGGTCAGGAGATACGCG
>JAEUJH010000430.1 GCA_016794825.1 Gemmatimonadota bacterium | reverse complement strand
CCGGCGAACAGCGTGATGACGAGAAGGGTGAGCGCGTGGACGATCCCGGCGACCGGGGTCCGTCCGCCGTTCTTGACGTTGGTGGCGGTCCGGGCAATCGCTCCGGTGGCGGGAATGCCCCCGAACAGCGGGGAGGCGATGTTGGCCACACCCTGGGCCACCAGTTCCATGTTGCTCCGGTGCCGCCCGCCGATCATCCCGTCCGCCACGACCGCCGACAGCAGCGACTCGATCGCGCCCAGGAGGGCGATCGTGAGGGCCGGCCCGGCCAGGTCGACCAGCATCCGCTCTGTCACGGCCGGCCAGTGGGGGCTCGGGAGCGAGGCGTCGATGACCCCGAATCGGGAGCCGATCGTCTCGACCGGCAGATGGAAGAGCTGGACCGCCGCGGTGCCCAGCACCAGCGCCACGAAGGGCGACGGCACCTTGGTGGAGATCCGGGGCCACAGGGTCAGGATGAGGAGCGTTCCGGCCGCGAGCCCCGCCGTGGCCAGGTTGGCGGTGCCGAGGTGCTGCCCGTAGCTGATCCACTTGCCGAAGAATTCGGCCGGTACGGTGTCGATCTGGAGCCCGAGCAGGTCCTTGATCTGCTGCGAGAAGATGATCAGGGCGATCCCGGCGGTGAATCCGGTCGTCACCGGAAACGGGATGTACTTGATCACCCCGCCGAGCTGGAGCGCGCCGATGGCCACCAGGACGAAGCCGGCCATCAGGGTCGCCACGATCAGCCCGTCGACGCCGTAGCGCGACACGATCCCGGCCACGATCACGACGAACGCCCCGGTGGGGCCGCCCACCTGGACCCGCGATCCACCGAGGACCGAGATCAGGAGGCCCGCCACGATCCCGGTGTAGAGTCCCCGTTCGGGCGTGACCCCGCTCGCGATGGCGAAGGCGATGCAGAGCGGCAGCGCCACCACCCCGACGATGATGCCGGCCACCAGATCGGCGCCGAACTGCTTCCGGTCGTATCCCTTGAGCGTCGTGAACAGCTTCGGGACGAACATGCCGGGCGTCATGGCCGGTCCACCGTCAGCGAGCCGCGGGCCGTTCGAAGCACGGAGTCTTCCATCCGAAGGGGCCAGGTCATCTCGTTCACCAGGAATCGGAATCGGTAACCGCCGCCCTGGCTCTCGACCACGAGCGGCTCGAGCCTGCCCTCCACCGCCGGTCGCGGCGCGCCGGGGCCATCGAGGAAGGGCGCCATCGCCTCGCCTAACGGAATCGTGGCGAGCAGTGAGTCGGACCGCCACACCGACACCGCGCCGGTGGCGAGGGCGGGCCGGAAGCTGAGCGTGTCTGGCCCGAAGGTCAGTTGGAAGGGCACCAGCAGCATCCGCTCGGCGTACCACCGCAGTCCGCCGCCCAGGTCGACCCCGGGCGAAACCGCCCCGCCCGAGTCGACCCGCTGGAACCGGCGGATCGTCTCGACCGGATCGGCCACGAACTCGAACTCGGGCACCCCGATGCGGGCCAGGCCGCGGGCCACCGCGTCCCCGGCGGAGGCCCACCCCGCCACCGAGTCCCGCGGGACACCGATGGCGATCGCGATACGCGCCGGGCCGTGGCGTCGATCGAGATAGCGAAGGACCGCCCTCATTTCGCGGAGGTCGAGCTGGCTCGGCTCGGTGCCGGCCAGCCGGACGCGGCCGGTCGGGTCGAGCATGTCGTTCCGCACCACGAGATCCCGGAAACGGGCCTCCTGGCTTCGGCGAGAGGTCGCCAGCAGGCCCCACGGGCCGACCATCGCCAGCGCCGCCACGACGAGGAGAGAGACCGGAAGAACCTTGATCGATCGAGACCGGGTCACGGCATGGTAGGCGGACACCACCAGGAGCCACCCGGCGAGGACCGCCAGCGCATAACGCGGCTCGGTGACGCCGTACTGCCGAATCCGCTGGCCCACCGCCAGCAGCGCCATGACCAGGGCGGGTACCATCGTGACGTAGTACCAGCGGGCGTACTGATTCGCCCACCGCTCGGTCGCGCGTTCGCGAACCGGGTGGATCAGGAGCAGCGCGAGGTTGCCAGTCACGGCGAGTCCCGACACCAGGTAGCCGATCCAGCCGCTCGGCCAGGTCCGGGTCACGACGACCCGGCCGAGGTAGAGCA
>JAEUJH010000426.1 GCA_016794825.1 Gemmatimonadota bacterium | reverse complement strand
CCCACGTACATCGTGTTGGCGTCGTGGGGCGAAATCACGATCGGGAAGGTCCACTGCATCCGGTACTTGGCGTCGATGGCCGAGTGGCCCATCGGGTTGAGCGGCCAGGGATTGATGTCGCGCTCGAACCCGCTCCGGACGTCCTTCCGGGTCAGATACCCGCCGTAGCTGCCGGCATAGACGATGTCGGGGTTGTCGGGACGGACCGCGATGTAGCCGGACTCGCCGCCGCCCACGTCGTAAAAGTCGGCGTACTGGGTGGCCCGGTCCTGACGGCTCGACATGCAGATCGTGCTGTTGTCCTGCTGCGCGCCACAGACCCGATAGGGGAAGTGGTTGGTGGTGGTGACGTGATAGAACTGGGCCGTGGGGAAGTCGATGTCGGTCCAGCTCCGGCCCCCGTTGGTGGTCACCTCCGCGCCGCCGTCGTCGGCCACCACCATCCGCATCGGATCGTTCGGCGCGATCCAGAGATCGTGATAGTCGCCGTGGTGGGTGTCGATGGGCCGGGGGAAGGTTTTGCCGCCGTCGGTCGACTTGAAGAACTGGACGTTGAGGACGTAGACCCCGTTCTCGTCCTTCGGATCGGCAAAGATCCGAGTGTAGTACCAGGCCCGCTGGCGGAGTTTCCGCTCGTCGTTGGTGCGCTCCCAGGTCTCGCCACCGTCATCGGAGCGGTAGACGCCGCCTTCCTCCGCCTCGACCAGCGCCCAGACCCGCTTCGGATTGGCCGGCGACACCGTGATCCCGATGTTCCCGATCAATCCCTTGGGCAGCCCCGGATTGCGGGTGATTTCCTTCCAGGTCTTGCCACCATCGGTGGTCTTGAAGATCCCGCTGCCCGGGCCGCCGCTGTTGAGGAGCCAGGGCTTCCGATAGGCCTCCCAGAGGCCCGCGTACAGCGTGTTGGGATCGCTCGGGTCCATCACCAGTTCGACCGCGCCGGTCGAGTCGTTGCCGGGCCGGCTCAGGATCTTGTTCCAGGTCCGGCCGCCGTCGACCGACTTGTAGACGCCCCGGTGCGGGCTCTGGCCGAACACCGGGCCGAGGGCGGCCACGTAGACGATGTCCGGATTCCTGGGATGGAGCTTGATCTTGGCGATGTGCCGGGTCTCGACCAGGCCGAGGTACCGCCAGGTGCGGCCGCCATCGGTGGTCTTGTAGACCCCGTCGCCGTGGGAGGTGTTGCCGCGGATCGGATACTCGCCGCCGCCGACGTAGACGATGTCAGGGTTCGTTTCGGCCACCGCGATCGCGCCGATGGTACCCCCGAAATAGCGGTCGCTCATCGGCACCCAGGTGTCGCCGCCATCGGTGGTCTTGAAGACACCGCCACCGGTGGTCCCCATCCAGTACTCCTGGGGCCGCGCGGTCGAACCGGCGGCGGCCACCGATCGGCCGCCGCGCTGGGGTCCGATGTTCCGCCAGGTGAGGGCCCCGAAGGCCGTGGTGTCGATCGAGGCCTGGCCAGCCGCCGTCGCCGGCAGGGCCGCCAAGAGGCCCACCGCCACGAATACTGTGGTCCGAGACATACGAATACCTGTCGATTGTTGGGCAAGAA
>JAEUJH010000370.1 GCA_016794825.1 Gemmatimonadota bacterium | reverse complement strand
CCGATGGCGCGGCCGACGATGTTGGCTTCGGCGAGGGGCGAGTTGTAGACCCGATTGGAGCCGTAGGCCTTCTGGAGACCCCACGTCACCTTGAAGACGCCGCCCTTGCCCTTGACCTGGCCGAGATGCTGATCGCGGCTCACGTCGGCGACGTCCTCGCCGAAGACGACGATCCGCGGATCGCGGGCCATCTCGTCCTTCATGCAGACGTTGAGGAGATCGACCATGGTGGTCGGCTCCCCGGAGAACTTGGGATCGTCCTCGGTGTCGAACTGCTCCGACGTCGGGTCGACGTCGGGCGAGTAGACGAAGTCGTAGATCGTGCTGGTGGCCGGCTGGGGCGAGGCCAGCGCGGTGGCGGTCGCGACGTCGACCTCCTCCTCGACTTTCTGCCGGATCCGTTCGATTTCCTGCTCGGTGGCGATGCCCTGGGCCACCAGGTACTTCGGGAACGCGAAGACCGGATCGCGGGCCGCCTCTTCCTCCCGCTCGGCGGTCGGCTTGTAATTGACCTCGTCGTCCGAGAGCGAGTGGCTGTAGGGGCGGATGACGTGGGCGTGGACCAGCGCCGGGCCCTTCCGCTGGCGGGCGTAGTCGGCCGCCTTGAGGAGGACGTCGTAGGAGGCGAGCGGATCGCAGCCGTCGACCTCCTGGATGAAGAGGCCGGGGAATCCGGTGACCAACTTGGAGATCGAGCCGCCGGCGGTGTTGACCTCGACCGGGACCGAGATGGCGTACTTGTTGTCCTCGACCAGGTAGACGACCGGGAGCTTCAGGTTGCAGGCCGTGTTGAGGGACTCCCAGAACTCGCCCTCGCTGGTGGTGCCGTCGCCGGTGGTGCAGAGGACGACTTCGTCGCCCTTGATCAGGTTGTCGCGGTCGGCAATCGCGTCGTTGTTGCTGATCCGGAGCCAGGCCTCGGCGGCGCCGACGGCCTGGAGGAACTGGGTGCCGGTGGGGCTCGACACGCTGACCACGTTGAGGTCCCGATGACCCCAGTGCGACGGCATCTGGCGGCCGCCGGAGTTGGGATCGTCGGCGGCGCCGACGGCCGAGAGGAGCATCTCGGTGGCGGTCATGCCGAGGCCGAGGCAGAGGGCCCGGTCGCGGTAGTAGAGGTAGAACCAGTCGTGGCCGGCCCGGAACACCTTGGAAGCGGCCGTCATCACCCCTTCGTGGCCAGCGCCGGAGATCTGGAAGAAGATCTTGTTCTGGCGCTTGAGCTGGATCTCCTTGTCGTCGATGCGCCGGGAGAGGAGCATCGTCTTGTACATCTCGAGGAGGTCGGCTTTTTCCAGGCGCGCCGACGACTTGGCGCGAGCGGAGGTGCGAGTCGCCATCGGGTGGCTCGGTGGTGCAGGGTTGGACGGCGGGCCGGACCGGCCCGGTTCGGAATCAGGGGCCAAATTTAGCCGGCCGGCGGGGGCGGCGCGAGCAGGGCCCGCGGCCCGAGCGCCGCCATTTTCGCTCCGAGCGACAATGGCTGCCGTTTCCGGCGGTTGGGCCGTCCGGATCCGGGATGCCGAGTCCCACGGACGGGAACGGCCCGCCGACCGCGGCCCCGTCGCCGGCGCCTAACCCCAAGCCTGACAATGGCGTTTCGAGTCGACCCAGGCGGCACGGACGGTGCCAAGCTGGACCACCGACCCCGTGGAAGCCGGCGCCTCGCCGGCCGGCGGGGGTCCCCGTTCGAGGATCGGCTTCATGGGCTCCTTCTGGCACGACGTCCGTTTTGCCCTCCGTTCCTTTGCCCGGGAACCCGGGCTGACCCTGGTGGCCGTTCTGTCGCTCGGCCTCGGAATCGGGGCCAGCGCCACGGTGTTCACCTGGCTTCAGGGTATGGTGCTCGATCCGCTCCCCGCGGTCCCGGAGTGGGAGCGACTCGTCGTGGCCGACACCAAGTCGCCCGAGGGCGGCACCTGGTCGGTGTCGTGGCCGGATTTCCACGACTGGCGCGAAAGCGCCGGGACCGTCGACCTGACCGCGTGGCAAATGATGCAGGTCGGGATCCGCGACGGCTCGGGCTCGACCGAGCGCGCCTGGGGCATGCTGATCTCCGGCAACTATTTCGAAGACCTCCGGGTGGGCGCCACGATCGGCCGGTTGCTCCGGATGGACGACGAGCGGAACCGGACCCCGGTGGCGGTGCTCGGCCACGGCTACTGGCAGCGGCGGTTTGCCAGCGACTCGGGCGTCGTCGGCCGGACGATTGCTCTGAACGGCGCGGCCTACACCATCGTCGGCGTGGCGGCGCCCCGGTTCGGCGGGACCTACATCGGGCTCAATCTCAACCTCTACGTCCCGTTCACCACGCTGCCCCTGCTGACCGCCGACGGCGAGCTGGCCCTCCAGGATCGGCAGCGTCGATCCCTCGGCGTGGTGGGGCGGCTCAAGCCCGGCGCCACGATCGAGCAGGCAGCGGCGGAACTGGATCCGCTGGCCCGACGCGTCGGCGCCACCGGCGGGTTGGCCGAGCCGCTCGGCGCGGTGGTTCGGGCCCACAACACGGTCGACGCGCCCGGCGCGATGCGTCCGGTGCTGAGCGCGCTCCTGGTGCTGGCCGGCCTGGTACTGCTGATCGCCTGCGCCAACATCGCCAACCTGCTCCTGGCCCGCGCCATTGCCCGGCGCCGCGAGGTGGCGGTCCGGATGGCGGTCGGCGCGTCGCGACGGCGGCTGGTGCGCCAACTGCTGACCGAAAGCCTGACGCTGGCCGCGATGGCGGGGGCGTTCGGCGTGTTCGTGTCGCTCTGGGGGCGCGATCTGATGCTGGCGCTCCTCCCGGCCGTGCCGTACCCGGTGGGCCTCAATTTCGAGCTGGAGCCTCGGGTAGTTGCGTTTGCCGTGGCCATCACGGCGGGCGCCGCGGCGGCGTTCGGTCTGGTCCCGGCGCTCCAGGCCTCGCGGCCGGAGCTGGTCCCGACCCTCAAGGACGAGATCGGCGACGGCACCGGAACCCGCGGCCGTCTTCAGGGCGCGCTGGTGGTGGCTCAGGTGGCCCTTTCGCTGGTGACGCTCGTTTCGGCCGGGCTCTTCGTCAGGACCCTGGACCGGTATCGGAACATGGACACCGGCATGCGGGGGCTGGATCGCGTCCTCCTGGTCGGCACCGACCTGCGGCTTTCCGGCGTCTCGAACGACAGCGCGCAGGTGGCGGTGGTCCGCGGACTCCTGGAGCGGGTCCGGAACCTCCCGGGGGTCGACGCCGCCGCGACGGCGCGGGCCGTGGTGCTCGGTCCGGGGCCGATTGCCACGACGGCCATGACGATCGACGGGTACGCGCCGCGGCCGAACGAAAACATGAACATCGGCCTCAACCTGGTGAGCGGCGACTACTTCAAGACGACCGGCATCGACCTCCTCGACGGGCGGGACTTCCGCGACGCCGATCTGGCTGACGGCGCCGCCGTGGCCGTGGTCAACGAGGCGTTCGTCCGGAAGTATCTGGCGGGGCGGACGGCGATCGGCGCCACCCTCCGGATCGGGGGCGGTCAACCCGTGAGCATCGTGGGCGTCGTGGCCACCAGCAAGTACGACTCCTACACCGAAGGCCCGACGCCGATGGTGTTCCGCCCGCTCGGCATCGGCGCGGGGCCGGCGGCGTTTACCCTCCACGTCCGGTCGACGGGGGCCAATCCGCTCGACCTCACGGCCAGCATTCGGACCGCGTTTGCCGAGGTGAGCGGGGAGCTTCCGTTCCTCGATCCGCGGAGCATGGCGGACTTCACCACGATTCCCTACTGGCCGCAGAAGATCGGGGCCATCATGCTGGCCTCCGTCGGGGTGCTGGCGCTGCTCCTGGCGGCGATCGGGATCTACGGGGTGATGTCGTACACCGTGAACCGCCGGGCCCGCGAGATCGGGGTCCGGGTGGCCCTCGGCGCCGAGCGACGCGACGTGATCGGGCTGGTGGTGGGTCGCGC
>JAEUJH010000342.1 GCA_016794825.1 Gemmatimonadota bacterium | reverse complement strand
GAGGGCGCCTCGTCCCGGAAGAACGGCATCGTCTTCCTCGACCTGGCCGACCCGCTCCATCCCAAGGTGCTGTCGGAGTTCACCGAAACGGTGACCTCCGGCGTCCACAGCGCCTTCATCGACGGGCACTACGTCTACCTGACCGACGACGGTCGGCGAGCCCTCCGGATCGTCGACTTCTCCGACCCGCGTCGTCCGAAGGAAGTCGGATCCTGGCAGGCCGAGAACACGGTGGCCACCGGCGGAGTGGCGGCCACCGGGGCCATCATGCCCGCCGGGGCCGCGGTCAACGGCCGCTATCTCCACGATCTGCAGGTCCTCGACGGCCTCGCGTACCTGGCCTACTTCAAGGACGGGCTCATCATCCTGGACGTCGGGAACGGGATCAAGGGCGGCTCGCCCCAGAGCCCGAAGCTGGTGAGTCAGTTCGTCTACAACACCACCGATTTCTATCCGCCCGACATGCTGGCCGGGGCCCATACGGTCTTCCGGTTCGGCAAATACCTGATCGTGGGCGACGAGGTTTTTCCCCAATTCTACGACTTCCTGAGCCGCGACCACATTCGTACCATGGGTCGGCTCCACGTCCTCGACGTGAGCGACCTCGAGCACCCGAGGCTGGTGGCGTACTACGAGGTGCCGGAGCAGGGGAGCCACAACGTGTGGGTCGAGAACGAGGTGCTCTACATCGGGAACTTCGAGGCGGGCCTGCGGGCCGTCGACGTGAGTGGCGAACTCCGCGGCAACCTCCGGGCCCAGGGTCGGGAAATCGGCGCCGTCCGCACCGCGGCGGCCACCGGATTCCGGCCTAACGTTCCGATGACGTGGGGGGCCCAGCCGCACAAGGGGATGATCTACGCCAGCGACATGAACAGCGGCCTGTGGGTGGCCCGGCTGGTCCGGAAGTCGGTCATTCCCTGAGGTGACGACGGCACGGGTGGCCGGGCGAGTCCGCCCGGCCACCCGCGGCTTCCTACCAGCGAATGACGCCGCCCACCGACAGGAAGTCCGCGGTGCCGAAGCCATCCTCGGTCACGTCCAGGATGCCGTGCCACCGTCCTTCGATTCCGAACCCCATTCGCCGACCCGGCCGCGTCAGGACCACGCCGACGCCGGCGGTGAGCCCGGCCTTGACGTCACTTCCGGAACCGTCGAAGTCGTAGAAGGGAACCGGCTGCCCGTTCCCGTCGGTGACCCTGATCCGGTCGCGCCATCTCCCATCGTACCCGCCGGCTCCCGCGATCAGGTAGGGCCGGAACCGGCCCATACCCGCCTCGAACTGAGCCACGCCGACCAGTCGCAGCATCGAGCGCGAAAACTCCTCGCGGTACACCGCGCCGGGCTGGTTGTCGAAGTTCTCGATCCGGGTCACCTCAGTCCCGAGGCCCTGGTAGCCGACCTCGGCGCCGAACCGGAACCGCCCCCCTCGAACCAGGGAGAACGAGACGCCCGGGCCGTGGTTGCGGCTCGGGCAACCGAGGGCCGTGTTGACACCGACCCCGATGGCTGGCGACCAGCGAGCCCCGGACTGCGCGGCGACGAAGTCCGGGATGAGGGCCAGAAGTGCGGCGAAACCGGTCAGGAGCCGGAGCATGATTGCCAAGGAGGGTTGCGTCATCGCGACCTCACGGGGTGACGCCTGGAATCAACGAACCCCGCGTGACCCGGCCGTTACCCGGGATCCCTATCGAGCAAACGTAAGGGTCCAGGCCGCCGGCTCCTGGGTACCGTCCCCGTCGCAATCGAACGCCTTGGTGCCGTTGTGCGAAAAACGGAGCAACCCGCCGGTCGTCGACAGCTTGAAATTGTCGTCGTTGCCGGGGCCGTAGAGCCACGTGATGTTCTCGCCGTCCCGGCTCCACGTGAAGGTCCGGAGCTCGACGGAACCGCCGGGTGGCTGATACGAATAGGTGCCCGACATGTCGGAACCGAGGACGAGCACCGCGCTTCCGCCCCTGGCAATCAGGTCGACCCGCTGCCCACCCGTGGTGGATACGTACTCGACCTGGGTTGCGTGCCAGGTTCCGAAGATTTCGTCGTTCGATGGTCCGGACGGTTCGTGGGAACCGCAGGCTCCGAACCCGACCGCCAGCCCGATGATCTGCAGAGTCCGGATCATGGCTCCTCCTTGCGAGCCGCCGCGGAAAATATCGGAGCGGCTGCGTTAAGGAGGGCTGAATGCCGACGGAATCCCGCTTGGAAACCTGAGCCCATGCCGCGCCGCATCGGGCGCCGGGTTTCCGGAGGCGCTATGCCGGCTGGTCCGGCGCCCGGTGGGCCAGCGCCGACGCCGTCCGGCACCCGACAATCGCGGGCGCCTCCTGCACCAGTGCGTCATTCTCGATGGCCGCCACCATGAAGAGCGCGAAGTCGATCCGCCGGGTCCGATTACTCGCGAGGATCGGATCTCCCACGTGGCGGCTCCACACCGGCAGCCCCTCGCTCGGCCCCTCCTCGAGGTCGCTCCCTCGGACGACGGTCCAGCGCGCCGCGCGGTTCATTTCGTTCGCTCCCGATCGTTCGTCTCGTCGAGCGGAAAGAGCAGTTCGTTGCCGTCGGGATCGACGATCCGAATCGAATCGTAGCCCCACCACATCCGCTCGGTCGGCACCGACCGCTCGGCGATCTCCCGCCGGAGCCCGTCGATCCCCTCACGGGTCAACTCCACGAACAGCCGACTCCGGTCGGCGCGGTTCGGATCCTGGCAGAGAATGATTTCGCAACCGCCTCGATCTACCTGACAGACGCCGTCGACCTGCCATTTCCTGGCAAATCCGAGGCGATCGACGTAGAAGCGCATGGCGGTCTCGACATCGGACACGAAGAGCACGGGTCGGGCGTACCAGTGGAGGGGCTGCTCCATGGGGTGGCTCGGTCAGGCGCCAGGGACCGGTCCGACCAGCAGAATCGGCAGGGTTGGCGTCGCCGACCCCGAGGCGGGCTCCACCGTCACGGCCGCGGCCTCGAACCGGGCGCCAGACGGCAACTCGAACCCGCCGACCAGGGCGTGCCCATCGGGGTCGGAGTTGAAGGTTCGGGACGGAATCGGGGTCCCGTCGCGGATCAGCCAGAGTTGATACGTTCGACCCGACGGCGCCGGCGGCAACCGGAACGCATGCAGCACGGCCTGGTTGATCCGCCGGTTCCAGTAGAGCTGGATCCCCGGCGCCTGTGGCCCGCTCGGCGCGAGATGCACCAGGGTCAGGTCCTGCTCCGCCTCGAGCAGGGTGTTGAGCGTGGCCTCCCGGCGGGCCAGCTGCTGCTCGACGGTGGCGAGGAGCGCGCGCCCCCGATCCAGTTCCTGCTCCAACGCCGCCTTCTGACGATCCAGCGCCACGGCCGCCACGACGGCGGCGGCCAGGGCGGTCACCAGGCCCGGCACCACCCATCGTCGCCGAACCGCCGGCTGGATGTCGGGCGCGGATGGCTTCATCGGCGGCGCCTGGTGAAGCCGGGCCATTACTCGCCGCTTCAGGTCGGCCGGTGGGGCCACCGCGTGGCTGGCCGCCAACCCGACGCCGACGTCGCGCAACTCCGTAACCAGCGACGCCAACTCGGGAGACCGAGCCAATTCCGCCTCGAAGGCCCGGGCCTCCTCGGCGCCAAGCAGGCCGAGGACGTAGTCGGGGGCCCGGTCGCGGGCGGATTCGGGAGATGGTGTCGTCATCGGGAACGCTCCGGGCCGAGCCCCGCCAGCGCGGTTCGAAGCCGCGTCATGGCGGTTCGAATTCGGCCCTTGACGGTGCCCAGCGGCTCCGCCAGGCGGGTGGCGATTTCCGCATGGGAAAGGCCGTCGAAGAACGCCAACTCGAGCGCGGTTCGTTGGGGAGCTGGCAGCTCCTCCAGCGCGACCGAAAGCGCCCGGGCCTCCTCGGCGCCGATGGCCGCGGCGTCCGGCGGCGGGCCCGGTTGGCCGAGGGCGGGTTCGCCCTCGAGCGCCGCGGCGCGGTCGACGGCCCGCCCGCGCCGGGTTCGGGCTCGAACCAGGTCGAGGGCGCGACTCCGGCACATCATGGTGAGCCAGGCGCCGGCCGACGCCCGCTCGGCTCGGAACCGCCCGGCCTCGCGCCACGCCTGCGAAAAGGTGTCGAGCACGACCTCCTCCGCGTCGGCCGGCTCGGCCGTGATCCGAAGCGCCAGACCGTAGAGCACCGGGGCAAACCGATCGTAGAGGACGCTCAGCGCCTGCTCATCGCCGCCGGCCACGCGGGTCACCAAGGCGTGGTCGTCCAGGGTGGAGCGGTGGAGCGCCTCGGACTCGGAGACGGGCATCAGCAGCGCGGCGGTCGGGATGGCCTGTAAGCTACACCCGTCCGCCGTCGCTGCCATCGGGGACCAGCCCGCCGTGACGGCGGTCACCCCCCCTCGCCCGCCGCGGCCGTCGGGGCTCGCTCGCGCCGCGCCAGATCGCGGAGCAGATCAGGCGGCAGCAGGTCGAGTCGGGCCCGCGCCGCCGCCAGCAGTTCGGCCGCCTCGATCGGGCGAGCCGAGGCCTCGAGGATCCGAGCCCGGTGGTATCCCGCGGCCGGCGAAAGCGGACCCAGGGCCACCGCCCGGTCCGAGGCCGCGAGCGCGCCGACCCAATCGCCTCGCGCCAGCAGCACCCACCCCAGCAGGTCCCACGTATCGGCGGTCGGTCGCCGAGCCACGTCGCGACGGGCCAGCGCCAGGGCGGAGTCGCGGAGGGCCGGGTCGGCGGATTCGAGATAATGCAGGGCCAGAAGATTCCCGAACAGGGGCTCGGCGTCGGGAGCCGTGACGGCTCGGAGGAACCGATCGGTCAACGAAGCCGCTTCCTCCCGGTCCCCTTCCTTGCGGCGAATCTCGGCCAGCCTGAGGTAGAGGTCGGGATGGGCGTCGGAGAGCAGGGGGCCGAGCAGTCGGGCGGCGCCGCCGAGGTCACCCTCCGCCACCGCGATGGCGGCCAGGCCCTCGGCCGCGCCCCGGGTGCCGGGGAACCGGGCCAGGACGTCGCGGTAGAGCGCTCGAGCCGGGCCAGCCCCCCGCTGCGCCCGGACCAGATTGGCATGCTGGGTCCAGCACCAGGCGACTCCATCGGCGAGTCCGCCGCTACGATCGAGCGCCGAGCAGGCGGCGTTGAGCTGGCGGAGCGCCGCCTCGCCGTGCCCTCGCGCGTCGAGCCACAGACCGTAGCGGATCCGGCCTTCGGCCGAGCGACGATCGAGTCGATGGGCCGCCTCCGAGGCGGCCAGCGTGTCGCCGGCCGCGAGGGCCGCCTCGAGGAGGATCCCCTGCGCGTCGCTCGAGGCCGGATTGGCCGCGACCGCCTCCCGGGCGGCCTGAAGCGCGCCACTGAAGTCGTGCCGCATCAGCCGGATCCCGGCCACCCGCGCGGTCGCCGCCGCCGTGTCGCGCGCCAGGCGTTGCGCGGTGACGGCAAGACCCTCGGCGCGCTCGAGGTCGCGAAGATCAGCCGATCGTCCGAACCGCAGCACCAGCCGTCCCGCGATCTGGGCCGCCACGATCGGATTGCCGGGGTCTCTCGCCAGGAGCGAATCGAGGTACCCGATGGCCCGATCGAGGGCGAGGTCCGAAAGCGCTGGCCCGGCCGGTGCCGGGCGACAACCCGCCAGCGCGGCGAGAGCCGCCGCGCTGGCGATGACGTGACGAACGGGGCGCGTCATTGATGGGGCGCCGCGAGCCAGGGGAACGTGGTCAGGAACGGCCGGTCGTTGGCATCGACATGGTCGTCGTTCAAGGCCGCGTTCTGGCCGAAGATGAGGCCCAGTTCGGCCGTGATCACGTCGTCGACCGGCCGCCGGCCGTTGAGGAACGCCGTCGCGGTCTGGGTGTTGAGGGGTTGGATGTCGGGGAGGAGCGCTGCGGCCAGGGCGGTCGGCGCCGGGTGGCCGAACGCCGTGAGCACCGCCACGACGTCGGCCGTGTAGGTGGCTCGATCCGCGGTCGGCGCGGCCGTGTTGTAGGCGTCCTTCTTGGCCGTCGGAATGAAGACGGTGGCGATGGCCGGCAGCCCGAACCGGTCGATCTGGTCGAAGTCGCGCCCGGCCAGCCGGGCCAGCGCGCCGTCGTCGGCGGGTCCGACGGCGTCGTCGCATCCGGCCACGGTCGCGGCCAGCAGGATCAGGGACAGGAAACGCGGGGTCATGGGTTGCTCCGATCGCGCCTAACGAAGGCGGCTGGTGGTGCCCCACACCCCGACGCTGGCGGCGCCGAGGGCGGAGGCGGGAAGTTCGACGACGAGCGCCAGGGTGTTGAGGCCGGCAAAGGCGTCCACGCCCGGGTTCCGGAACGCGGTGGCCTGGCCGCCGACGATCGCCTGGAACCGGGTCAGGTCGAAGAAGAAGGGGTCGTCGCGCAGTCCGGCGAACACGGTCAGATTGCCCCCGGTCGCGGTCACGGGCTGGGCGCCGGTGCTGACCCGGACCTCCGCCGTCGGGGCCGCTTGGGCCAGCAAGCGGGTTCGGGTGCCGGTCGCGGACGGAGCGGCGGGTCCGAAGAACTCCATCCGCTGCGAGGCGCCCGTGCCCACCGGAACGGCCTGGATCACCAGGTCCTCCACGGCGTCGCCGTTGGTGTCGATCTTGAACTGGTAGAGCGCATCCGGCTCGAACAGCCGGGTCCCCGCCTCGCTCGGCGGGATCAGGGGCGAGACCGTCATCGCCAGGACGATCCGCGAGGGGTCGGCCGGACTCCGGAACGAATAGACGTCGTTGATGTCGACCGCCGGATTGCTGGTGAGCAGGGTGCTGTCGCGATGGTCGGCGGCCCGCACCAGGCCGACCCCGGCGACCGCGGCGCCGGCAACGACGGCCAGGCCGGCCAGACGACGGGAACGAGGTGAACGTCGGAACACGAAGAGCCTCCAGGGAGTGGGGTGACCGGCGCACTGGGCCGGACTGCTCGTTCTACGCCGGCCGGCGCCGATTGGATCAGTCGTCAGCGGATCGATCCGCCCGGCGCGATCCGGATCCCCAACTCGAGCCGCCGCGGCGAACCCGGCGTGAAGTGCAGTTCGGTGACCGGTCCGCGCTCGCCGGCCAACCGCGACGTGGTGGCGAACTGGGCCTCGTTCCACTCGACGTCGAAGACGTTGTCCACGGCCAGCCGGAGCTCGATCGCCCCGCGTCGCCACGCCGCCGCCAACTCGGCGACTGTCGCGCCGCGGGCCTGGACCGCGCCCGTCTGGTCGGCGGGGCGCTCGCCCACGTGGCGGACCCGGAGCGCACCCCGGAACGGTCCCTCGGGTAAGTAGGTGAGGCCGAGATCGATCACCCGCGACGGAGCCAGCGGAATCCGATCCGCCCCCGCGGGTTCGTCGCGGAACCGGCCGCGGGCCAGGCTCACGTTCCCGTCCAGCCAGAGGGCGGCGCCCAAATCGGCGCGGAGCTCGAGGTCGAGACCGACCCGCCGGGTCCGGCCCGATGATTCGGTGACGCCCTCATCGCCCACGAGAACCAACTCGCTCTCCAGATCGGTTGCCCACAGCGACGCCGCGGCGACGATTCGACGGCCGGCGCCACGGATTCCGATCTCCGCCGTGGTGGCCGCCGGGAGCGCGGGATGCGAACCCTCGGCCTGAACCACCTCGCGCGCGTCGTTCGAGTGGAACGACCGCGTGGCCCGAACCCACGCCGTCGTCATCCCGTTCGGCGACCAATCAAGGCCGAGCCGCGGGCTGACTCGACCGGCCCACACGGTCCCCGCGGGGCCGGTCCCGCCGAGCCGGTCGATGACGCCGAAACGGAACAGGTCACCGCGGATCCCGGCCGAGGCCAGCACCCGACCCAGCGGCACCTGGGCCTGGGTCCAGAGGCCCTGATGCACTTCGCGGATCCGGCTTGCCAGGATCGGATCGCCGGGCCGCCGCCGGACCTGGCGGGCCAGGGAAACCTCGGCGGCGTCGCCCCGGACGGCGTAGCCCGCGACCCAGGATACCGGCTGTCCGCCCACCCGGGCGGCGCCCCGGATGTCGCCGCTCAGGCCGCCGAGGCCGCGGCGATCGACCTGCCGAATCCCGTCCCCGCGGATCGAGTCGACCAGGAAGAAGGTGAAGTTCGAATGGAGGTCGAGCCGGTACCGCGTGGCCCAGGCCCGAAGCCGCCACGGGGTGGCCGAGCCCGCGGCGGCCGACGCGGCGACCCAGACGTCGTACCGACTGGTGTGGCCTCCCTCGGTCGAGTCGATGGCGCCGAAACGCGAGATCGTCCCGGCGGCCACGGCGCGGGTCGGGATCTGCCCGCTCGCGGACCAGGCGGCGTCGAACCCGGAGGCGGTGAGCGCCAGATGGGCCCCGCCTAACGGCATGGTCCAGCGGGCCATGCCGTTGCGGCGGCGGAAGCCCTGTCTGGCCTCGAAGGGGCCGTCGGTCCGTTGGTCGGCCAGCCCGATCCATCCGCCCGGAGCGTCGGCCGACCCACCCAGGGCGGCCAGACCGAACGCCGACCGGCCGCCGAACGACCCGCCGCGCGCCTCGACCACACTCCGGTCGAGCCGGTCCCGCACCGTCATCGCGACGGCGCCGGCGGTGGCGAGATTCCCGTCTTCGGCGGCGTGGCCGCCTTTTCTGACGATGACGTCGGCCACCACCTCCGGCAGGAGGAAATGGAGGTCGGTGTACCCCTGGCCGTGGGCATGGGAGACGAGGTTCACCGGGACCCCGTCGACCGAGACGGCGACGTCGGTGCCGTGGTCGGCGTCGAAGCCGCGGAGGAAGATCTGCTCGGCCTTGCCGCCACCGGCATGCTGGGTGGTGACCAGACCGGGCGCCAGCGCCAGCAGGTCCTGCGACGATCGCCGCGGCCGGAGCGCCAGGTCGAGGGCGCCGATGACCCGACCGGCATCGGCCCCGACCGACGAGGCCGCCGTGACCACGAGCGGGGCGAGGGCGGGAGGAGCGGAGGCCAGCCGGATCACGACCGGCGACGGCCCGATCGGAATGGTGTCGGGCCGGAAGCCGATGGCCACCACCACCAGTTCGCGGTGCCGGGCCGCCGCGGGGAATCGAAACCCGCCCCGGTCATCGGTGAGGGCGGTTTGGTCCCCATTCCGGATCAGGGCGCCGACGATCGGCGTGTCGGTGCCTTGGCGAAGCACCCGACCATGGAGGGGATGGATCGCGAGGGTGTCGACACGGCCGCCGACGAGGGCGGCGACCGCGGTAAGGGCGGCGAGCATGCGAAGGCCGGGTTCGGGTCGCAATGACTACGCCGGCCCCGCACGAGTGGATCAGTCGGCGAGGAGTGCCGACGGTGACGCGGTCGGGTTGCCGACCGGCGGCGCCGGGAAGTCCGGGCCGCCGCTATCGGGTGATGTCGACTAGTGGATCGTAGGTGAAATGTGGATAGCACGAGACTTGCCAGGACTGGCGATATGTTTACGCCGACCATGGATCTCGTGCTGTCCGACGGGGAGCGCGCCGAGTTGGAGCGACTCCTCCGCCAAGCGACCCTCAGCCAAGCCATTGCCAGACGGGTTCGCGTGGTGCTCGCGCTTGCCGGCGGGCAGACGTATGCCGCCGTGGCGGCGGCGTTGGGCTGCACCGATCGGTTCATCGCGATCTGGAAACGGCGCTACGTCGAGGGAGGGGTCTTGGCTCTGGCCGATGCGCCGCGCGCCGGCCGGGGCCACGGCCTCTCCGCCGCGCTGGAAGCGAAGATTGTGCAGCTGACGATTCAGACCAAGCCGCCCGCGCCGCTCACCCACTGGTCGAGTCGGCGGTTGGCGCAGCGCCTGGGGCTCGCGCACACGACCGTCGCCGATGTCTGGAAGCGCCACGGCCTCAAGCCGCACCGCCTGGAACGCTACAAAGCCAGCCCCGACCCGGACTTCGAGACCAAGGCCGCGGACATCATCGGCCTCTATCTGGAGCCGCCCCAGCACGCCGTCGTGTTCTGCATCGACGAGAAGACCGCCATCCAAGCGCTGGAGCGCACCGATCCGGTGCTGCCTCTCTCGCCCGGGCGGGCCGAGCGGCATGGCTTTGAGTACGTCCGGCACGGCACGCTCTCGCTCTACGCCGCGCTGGAAGTCGCCACCGGACGAGTGGAGGGCATGACGGCGCCCCGCCACACGGCCGGGGACTTCCTCACCTTTCTCGATCAAGTGGTCGCCACGGCGCCCAAGCGCAAGGCGCTCCACTTCATCGTCGACAATCTGTCGGCCCACAAAACCAAGGCCGTGCAGGCCTGGCTCCTCGCGCATCCCCGGGTCACCATGCATTACACGCCCACGTACAGCAGCTGGCTCAATCAGGTGGAGAGCTGGTTTGCCCGCATCGAACGCGACTGTCTTGCCCGCGGCATCTTCCCCTCGACGCGGGCCCTCAAGAAGACCCTGGTACAGTACATCAAGCTGCATAACGAGACCTGTCAGCCGTTCGTGTGGCGGTATCGCGACCCCACCCGCCGCATGCGTGCTACATCCATTTCACCTACGGGCCACTAG
>JAEUJH010000290.1 GCA_016794825.1 Gemmatimonadota bacterium | reverse complement strand
AGCGCCCGCGCGGCGCCGAGTTTGACCGCCCCGATCGAGAGGATCCCGCTTCCGCTCCCGAGATCGAGCACCGTGGCCCCGGGAGTCAGATGGCGGTCGATCAGCCGGAGCGCGCCCCGCGTCGATCCGTGCTCGCCGCTGCCGAATGCCGTTTCGGGATCGAGGACCACCGCGTCGGGAGCCGGCTCCAGGAGCCAGGACGGACCGGTCCGGAGCCGTCCCACGGTCCGGACCGAGAGACCTTCGCGCCACGCGGTGGACCAGTCGGTGGTGGGCACCGGGCGGATCGCCACGGTCAGCGCGGCGCCGAACCGGGCCTCGAGCGCCGTCCGCGCCTGCTCGGCGGCGGCCTGATCAGCGCCGAACCCCACCACCATTCGATCGCGCTCCTCCACCGCCTGCCCGGTCGCTTCGACGAGCGCCACCGCGGCGGCCTCGAGCGTGGGGCCGTCGCCCGAGGCCTCGATCAGCCACCAACTCATGCCCCGAGGGCTTCCTTGAGCTTGGACCAGAACCCGCCGGAATCGCGGGGCGGATCGCCTTCCACGGCAGCGAGCTCCTCGAACAGCTTCCGCTGGGCGTCGGTCAGGTTCTCCGGGGTCCAGACGGTGACCCGGACGTTGAGGTCGCCCGCGCCGGTCTGGCCGAGCCGGGGCAGACCCTTGCCCTTGAGGCGGAGGACGGTGCCGGGCTGAATCCCGGCGGGCACCGTGATCTTCTCCTCGCCGGTGGGGGTCGGCACCGGCAGGGACGCGCCTAACGCCGCCTGGGAGAACGACAGGCTCAGGTCGACGTAGAGGTCGTCGCCCTGTCGCTCGAATCGTTCGTCGTCCTTGATTTCGATCATCACCAGCAGGTCGCCATTGGGACCGTTGCGGCGGCCCGCCGACCCCTGCCCGCGGAGCGTGATGTAGTTGTTGCTGCTGACCCCGGCCGGGATCTCGACCGCCACCGAGCGATCGCCCCGGATCCGGCCGTCGCCCCGGCACTCGTCGCAGAGTTCGGTCAGCACCGCGCCATCGCCGTTGCAGGTGGGACACGGGGCGACCGAGACGAACTGCCCGAACATGCTCCGGGTGGTCCGCCGGACCTCGCCGGCGCCGGCGCAGGTGGAGCAGCGCGACGGCCGGGCCCCCTTGGCGCCCCCGCTCCCGCCGCAGGCCGAGCAGGGCGTGTAGGTCTTCAGCTTGACCGTCCGCTTGGCGCCCGTCACCACCTCGGCCAGGGAAAGCTTGACGGTAACCCGGATGTCCTGCCCCCGGCGCGACTCGGCCGGATTGCGGGCCGCGCCGCCGAACAGCGACTCGAACCCGCCCATCCCGCCGAAGTCCCGCATGAAGATGTTGAGGGCCTCGGACAGGTCGACGTGGTGGAACCCGCCGGCGCCGGCGGCGGAACCGGACAGGCCGGCCTTGCCGTAGCGGTCGTACGCGGCGCGCTTGTCGGGATCGCGGAGGACTTCGTAGGCCTCGGCAATTTCCTTGAAGCGGGCCTCGGCATCCGGTTCCTGATTCCGGTCCGGATGGTACTGCATGGCCGCCTTCCGGTAGGCCTTCTTGATCTCGTCCTCGGAGGCCGTGCGGGACACGCCGAGCAGGTCGTAGAACTCGCTCACGTCAACAGTCCTTCCACCAGGCGGCTGGTGTGGTCGACCAGGCCGATGATCTTGTCGTACGGCATCCGGGTCGGTCCCAGGACACCAACCACGCCCGCCAGTTCGCCGCGACGATACGACGCGGTCACGAGCGTGAACTCGGCCAGCTTGGGATCGTCGTTCTCGGTGCCGATGGTGATGGTCAGCCCCCGGCGCCGATGGGCCTCGAAGGCGCTCCGGAGGAGGTCGCGCCGCTCGGTCAGTTCGAGGAGATCCCGCATCCGCCCGTTGGAGGCGAACTCCGGCTGGTCGGCCAGCGGCTGGGCGCTGCCGAGCAGGAGGCCGCCGCCGTCCGGCTCGGCGTCGAAGACATCGTCGCGCTGGGCCACGAACACGTTGAGCAGGCCGGTGCCCTTGCCGGTGCCGTCGGCATCGCGGAGGCGTTCGCCGACGGAGGCGCGGATCTCACCGAGCGGGAGGCCCGCCAGGCGTTCGTTCAGGATCCGGGCGACGTGCTCCACGACCTCCGGCGCCACCGCGCTCGGAACCTCGAGGAAGATCGTCCGGACGAACCCGCTCTGGAGCGTCAGAACCACCAGCAGCCGTTCGGAACTGACCCGAACCAGTTCGAGCCGCTCGAGGATGGCCGCGTCGAGCGCGGGCGCCACGGCCACGCCCAGTTCCTGGGTCAGCACGCCGAGCACCTGCGCCGCGCGCTTCAGGATCTCCTCGATGGCGCCGCCCCCGACCGTCAACCCCGACACCTCGGACTCGATCCGCTCCCGATCGCGCGAACTGGGCGGGGCATGGCGCATCAGGCGGTCGACGTAGACCCGGTACGCCAGGTCGGTCGGAACCCGGCCACTCGAGGTGTGGGTGTGGTACAGGTACCCCCGGGTCTCGAGTTCGCTCATCGTGTTCCGGACGGTGGCCGCGGACACGCCCAGGCGCGACCGAGCCGCGACCGCCTGGCTTCCCGCCGGTTCGGCGTTCTCGACATAGAGCTGGATGATCGCGTCCAGGATCCGGGCTTCGCGCTCGGACAGGTCGTCAAGTCTCGCCATTGCCGTAATTTAGGCCCCTCGCGACGGACTTAGAAAGGCTCCCTGGCCGGCGCCCGTCTGCCAACACGGCCGACCCACGGCTGGCCGCCACCGGCCACCCCCATCCCTCAGGCAGGGATGATGCCGGACCCGCCGGGAGCGTCGACCAGCGACCGCCCGGCAATGGCATCCAGCCGGAGCCAGCCCTC
>JAEUJH010000193.1 GCA_016794825.1 Gemmatimonadota bacterium | reverse complement strand
CTGTCCCGATGGCTCGGTCCGGAGCGGGTCGCTCGATGGCAAGGGCTGGGCGGGGCACTACGACATCGAGCCCGTCGGCGACGGGCTCTGTCAGGTCGAATTTCCGGGTCTCGATCGGAACCGCTGGACCGACCGCTGAGTATCCTCTAGATCACCTCGAGGGCGCCGTTGTTGACGTTGACGGTGGCCGCGTTGAGGACCACGCTGGCCGCCGCGTGCTTGATGGCGGTCTGGCCCGACGTCAGGTCGAGCGAGGCGGGGCCGGCCGACATCTTGATTGCGCTCCGATCCATCTCGAAGGCCGGGAGTCCGCCGGTGGTGACCTGGAGTTTGGGGGTCTTGAACGTCGTCGCGCCTTGAATCGAGGCCACCAGGTCCATCCCCAATGCGACTTGGCTGGTGGCGTGGCCCAGCAGGACGCCATTCGGACGGACGGCGAGGGTGGAGACGTCGTTTCGTTCCTTGAACTCCACGACCACGCCGCTGTCGGTGATCGACGCGGTGGCCTTCCCGCGAGTGATCGTCAATCCGTCGCCGGTAGCCTCGATCTTGATCTCGGTATCGACGAGCGGATCGGTGAGCTTGATCGTCATGCCCCCCTTGAAATCGGTGCCCACCCGGAGCGAAAACCCGGGGATGATCAGGGCCAGCTGAGCGTCCGGCGTTCGCTTGTGGTCCATGGTCGGGTGTTCGTCGTTCCCCCAGAAGCACCCCGACCAGATCGGGTAAGCGGGATCGCCCCCTTCGAACTCGACCCAGACATGGGCGCCGACCTCCGGCGAGATGACGAATCCGGATTGGCGGCCGGCCAGCGGCACGCAGGGCATGGCCCAGACGGTTTCTTCGCCGTGGATGGCCGGCACGTGGACCTGGATCCGGCCCAGCTTGAGAGGGTCGACGTTGGCGACGACCGCGCCGCGGTATTTGCCGAAGAACGTGGCCATGGCTAGAGGCCCTTTACGCGTGGCAGGTTTGGCATGATGGTCATCGGTTGATTGCCCGGTGAGGTCAGCACGACGGACGAGGCGAGCGGGACCGGGAGCCCGTTGGAGCGGATCCGAACGGCGTTGGTCACGAACGTCGCGAGGACGCACCCGACCATCGGGGCGGGGGGCCGGACCATCTGGAACCGATGGGCCGCGCCGGCCATGACCTTGGCGGGTCCCGCCGGCCCCGCCACGGGGAACGCCGGCGGCATGGCGCACCCGACGATCGGGGCCGGATTCGGCGCGGCCATCGGGGCGCCGGACAGGAGGACCCGGGGGTTCGGCAGCAGGTGCGCGGTCCCGCCGTGGGGACAGAGCACGGGGGTCGTGATGTTGATGAGAAAGGGCATGGATCCGCGGGGTGTGACGGAGTCCCAAAAGTAGCGCATTCGCGGCGCCCGGGCGCTGATCCTCGGTCGATCCAGTCGGGTTGCTCCATGGACAACCCGTGAGTTCCGCTTCAAGTTGAGGGGTGCAGACTCAGTGGGTCGTTCGGTGGCTCCGGTTGCCGGCCTCGATCGGGTTGGCTGGCCTCCTCGGCTGCGGCGGCGAAGGACCGGTGACACCCCCGCCGGCTCCGTCGACCGGCGCGCTGTCCGTCACCGCGGCCAACCTCCCGAGCGGTGGCGCCACGGCCGAGATCACGCCACCAACCGGCTCGGCGCAGACCGTGCCGCTGCCGTACTCCCAGAGCGGTCTCCCCACCGGGACGTACTCGATCCGGGGTCGGGAAGTCGAAACCCCGCCCACGACCTACGAACCGACCCAGGCAACCGTCACCGCCACGGTCCAGGCCAACCAGACCACCTCGGCCACCGTCAGCTACCAACCGATAGCCCCGCGCCTCACCGCCACCGCCACCGGCATGCCCGGTGGCCGGCTGCCCCCTTGGTCGTACACCCGGGATGGCCAGGCCGGCTTCGGAACCCTGCTCGGCGCCACCGCCGTCGTCAACAATCTGCCCGCCGGGACCTAT
>JAEUJH010000151.1 GCA_016794825.1 Gemmatimonadota bacterium | reverse complement strand
AACGGAAAGAAGCGGACCACGGGGTCGCAGGTGTCGTCGTGGGATCCCGCGGTGGCCACGCTGCCTGACCTGACCCAGATGGAGTCGATCACCTACGTCAACGAGATCGACGTCCGGAAGATCGCGGTGGGGCAGCCCGCGATCATCACGCTCGACTCCGATCCGACCAAACGACTCACCGGCCGCGTCAGCAGCGTGGCCAACGTCGGGGAGCAACGGCCCAATACCGACGCGAAGGTCTTCGAGGTCAAGATCGACGTCGAGCAGGCCGACACCACCCTCCGGCCCGGGATGACCACGGGCAACGGCGTCGAGACCAACCGGGCGGACACCGCCCTCTACATCCCGATCGAGGCCCTCAGCAACGAGGCTGGCGTTCCGTTCGTCTACAAGCTCACCGGCGGCAAGGTGTCGAAGCAGGAGGTCGAGGTCGGGATGATGAACGACGACGAAGTCGTCGTCAGCAAGGGCCTCGACGAGGGCGACCGGGTCCTGGTGTCGCCGCCGGCCGATCGGGATCAGCTGACCCTGGTGCGCCTGCCGGGCAGCACCGCGGGAATCAAACCCGTCGGTGGCGACACCGCGCCGGCGGTCCCGCTCACCCCCGCGGACACGGGTCGCAAGGGCGAAGCCAAGTCGGTCCGCCCGGCCGCGCCGGCCGGCGGGGGCCGGCCGGCCAAGGCGGTGGGCTGACCGATGCCGATCGACCGGGCCACCCTCGACCGGTGGCGGGGTGAAATCGCCGCCAACGTCGGCTTCAGTCTCCGGACCGCCATCGAGGCCGTCCGGCACAACAAGCTCCGGGCCTCGCTGACCTCGCTCGGGATCCTGTTCGGCGTGGCGTCGGTGATCGCGATGCTCGCGATCGGCAAGGGCGCCGAGCAGGAGATCCTGGCCCAGATGCGGCTCCTCGGCTCCAACAATGTGATGATCACGCCGCTGGTCGAGCAGAAGGAGGAGGAGGCCAAGGACGAGCCCGAGAAGCAGGTCAAGAAATTCTCGCCCGGCCTCACCTATGCCGACGCCGAGGCGATTGCCCGGGTCATTCCCGGCGTCGAGGTCACCAGCGCGGAGATCATCCTCAACACCAGCATGACCCGGGAAGGACGGCGCCGGTCGGGGAAAGTGGTGGGGGTCGACACCAGCTATTTCCGGCTCACCAATCAGTCGCTCCGGCGGGGCTCGTGGTTCTCGCCGATCCAGGTCGAGCGCGGTCTTCCGGTGGCCATCATCGGGCACGGCGTCAAAACCCGGTTCTTCACCACCGAGGAGCCGATCGGCCGTCCCATCAAGGTCGGCGAGATCTGGCTCACGGTCGTCGGTGTCCTGGCCGATCGGCCCGTCGCGAGTCCCACCGCCTCTAGGCTCGGAATCCGCGACGCGGCCATGGACGTCTACGTGCCCGCCCGGACCATGCTCCTCCGGTTCCGGAACCGGGCACAGCTGACCCAGCGCGACATCGAAGCCGCCGCGCGCGAGGGCGACTTCGTCCGCAACGACGCCCCGGTCGAATCGGAGGAGCGGCGCCAGGAACGCACCAACCGGAACCAGGTCGACCGGATCATCGTCCGGGTTGCCGATTCCCGGCAGGTGCCGGTGGTGGCCGAGGTGGCCCAGCGGATGCTGGCGCGCCGGCACAACTCGGTGATCGATTTCGAGATCACGGTGCCGGAGCTGCTCCTCCGCCAGGAGCAGCGGACCAAGACGATCTTCAACGTGGTCCTCGGGGCCATCGCCTCGATCTCGCTGGTGGTGGGCGGGATCGGGATCATGAACATCATGCTCGCGTCGGTGCTCGAGCGGATCCGGGAGATCGGCGTCCGTCGCGCCGTCGGGGCCACCCGCCGGGAAATCCTGTTCCAGTTCCTGAGCGAGGCCGTCCTGATCAGCGTGGCGGGCGGTCTGGCCGGGATCCTGGTGGGCGCCGGGTTGAGCCTCGGGATCGAACGGCTGGCCGGGATCAAGACGATCGTGTCCGGTCTGTCGGTGGTGGTGGCGTTCGGGGTGTCGGTCGCCACCGGGCTCGCGTTCGGGATCGTGCCCGCCCATCGGGCAGCCCGCCAGGATCCGGTCGTATGTCTCCGATACGAGTGAGGCCGATGCCTTCGTCTACTCCGTGGTGCTCGGCCGGGCTCGCCCTGGCGCTCGGGTTCGGGTCGGCCGGCGTCGCCGGCGCGGTCCAGGAGCCGATCACGCTCCGGCAGGCCATCGAGGCCGCCCAGTCGCAGGGCTATCAGGCCCGGGCCGCCCGGGCCACCCGGGACGCGGCCCGGTTCCGCGATCGGGCCTTCTACTCCCGGCTCATGCCCCAGATCTCGTTAGGCGGAACCGTCCCGTCCTACAACCGGTCGATCATCCAGGTGGTGCAGCCGGACGGCAGTACCCTGTTCCGCCCCCAGAACCAGACCAGCGCGGCGCTGACCGCCACGATGGCGCAGCGGCTCCCGCTCACCGGCGGCGACTTCTTCGTGACCTCGTCGCTGGCCCGCCTGGCGGTAACCGGGCAACAGGACGTCAAGACCTGGTCGTCCACGCCGGTCTCGTTCGGGCTCCGCCAGCCGATCCTCCGTCCCAACCTGTTGCAATGGGATCGGCGGGAGCAGCCGGTGCGTTCGGAAGTGGCGGAACGCCAGTACCGGGAAGCCCGCGAGGAAGTGGCCCTGACCGTGGCCGGCCTGTTCTTCGACGTGTACGCGGCCCGGGTGGCGCTGGCCAACACCACGACCAACGCCGCCGTCAACGACACCCTCTATACCCTGAACAAGGGGCGCTTCGAGGTCGGCAAGATCGGCGAGAACGACCTGCTGCAGAGTGAACTGGCGCTGGTCCGAGCCCGCAACGCCGTCGACGGCGCCCGGCTCGAATACCAGCGGGCTCTCGCGGCGCTGCGGTTGGCCATGAACCTGCCGGTGGGCGCGCCGCTCGAACTGTCCGTGCCGGCGGTGGTGCCGGCCGTCGACGCCGATACCCTGGTGGCGGTGCGCGAGGCGCTCCGGAACCGCGCCAGCGTCAGCGAGGCCCAGCTTGGCGAGATCCAGGCCGACCGCCGGGTGACGGAGGCCCGCCTCAATTCGGGGATCGGCGCGACGGTGCAGGCGAGCTACGGCTACAACGCCACCGCGCCGGACGTGTCGCTCGCCTATCAGAACCTGCTCGAGGCGCGGCAGTTCTCGGTGTCGGTCGAGGTGCCGTTGCTCCAATGGGGCAGCCGGAAGGAAGGGGTCCAGGCGGCCCGGGCCGAGCGGGAACGAGCCCAGCACAATGCCCGGGCGTCGATCGAGCAGACCTCCCAGGACGCCCACTTCGCCGCCCTCCAGTTGTCGCAGGCGCGGCGGACGCTGGCGTTGTCGGCCAAGGCGGATACGGTGGCGGGCAAGCGGTTCGAGGTGGCGTACAACCGCTACGTGATCGGCCGGATCTCGATCGACAACCTGTACATCGCGCAGGCCGAAAAGGACCAGGCGCTGGCGCAGTTCGTCCAGGCGCTGCGGGGCTACTGGCAGGCGTACTACCGGCTGCGGCGGACGACCCTCTACGACTTCGAGGCGGGCCGCCCGATCGAGTGACTGGTGGCCGGCCGGTCTCGAGGGGAGTCGGTGTCGTCCCGGAGGGCCCGGAGGGCCGGGGTCTCGAGATCGTCGAACTGGCCCTTCCGGGTGGCCCAGCCGAAGCCGACCAGGGCAATGGCCACCAGGACCAGCGCGACCGGCACCAGAATGAAGAGGATGGTCATCGAGGGGCCTCGAAGCTCCGGCTGCGCCAGCTGATGAGGATGACGGTCAGGGAACTGACCGGCATCATGATGGCCGCGATCAGGGGATCGATCCGCCCCGTCATGGCGAGGACCGCGCCCAGCACGTTGTAGCCGAGCGAGATGGCGATGTTCCGCCGAATGACCTTCATGGTCCGTTCGGCGCCGGCGACGAGGGCCACCAACGGGCTCAAGCCGGGCGAGGCGAGGAACACGTCGGCCGCCGCGAGGCAGGCCTCGGCACCGCCCCGAACGCCGATCCCGACGCTGGCGCGCCCGATGGCCGGCGCGTCGTTGACGCCGTCGCCCACCATGGCCACCGGGCCGCGGGTCAGTTCTTCCTCCACCACGGCCAGCTTTTCCTCCGGCGTGGCGCCGCCTCGGGCCCGCTCGGCCGGCACGCCCAGGGCCGCGGCCGTCGCCGCCACCACGGTGGGAGCGTCGCCGGAGAGGATGCCCACCGTCCAACCCCGTCCCTCGAGTTCCCGCAGCGCGGTGGCCGCATCGGGGCGGATCGGGTCGCCGAAGCCCGCGGCGCCGATCACCTGGCCGTCGCGCGCCACCAGGACCGGCGTCAGGTGAGTGGA
>JAEUJH010000107.1 GCA_016794825.1 Gemmatimonadota bacterium | reverse complement strand
AGCCGCTCGGGGCCCTTGCGGTAGCTCGCCCGGCGGACGCCGGCCGCCTGGGTCCCGATCAGCACCGACCGCCCGTCGGGGTAGACGTCGAGCAGCTTGGCGGTGAAGTCGGTGTCGACCGCGTCGCTCGCCGCCCAGAGGGTAACGAACACCCGGCCGAGGATTTCGACCGGCGCGGTCAGGGCCTCCGAGGTGTAGACCAGCACGTCCGAGCGCTCGGCGATGCGCCGATGGTCGGTACTCGGATCGGCGGACGGGACCGGCCGTCGGGGATCATGAACGTATCGATCGGGGGGCAGGTCGCCCGGCGGGTCCCAGGTCAGCCGGCCATCGCCGCTGGCGGTGTTGGCGGATCCGCCGCTGGCCAGGTAGAGATCGCGCGTCGTCGTCCCGGGAATCGGATAGCGGTCGGCGGTGAGCCACCGGTTGGTCCCCGGCACGAAAGCCCGGACCCGGGGAGCGTCCCAGCGCGGCGTGGCCTGTTTGAGACACCAGTCGAAGAACTCGAGCCGGAGCCGCTGAATCGGGAGCACGGACGAGGAGTCGAATTGCATCTCGCCCACCTTCCGGTCGCCGCCGAGGTAGGTGCCGCCGTGGGTCCAGGGCCCGACGATCAGGTAGTGCGGCGGCGCGTCGCGCCGGCGGCTGAGTCCGTCCCAGTACCAGAGGGCGCCAGGTTGATCGCCGTCGAGCCAGCCGGTGACGGTCAGCGTGGGCACCTGAATCCGGGCAAAGTCGGCATCGGTAAAGTGGATCCGGCGCCAGTAGGCATCGAGCGTCGGGTGCGCCAGGATTTCCTGGTAGAGCCGGAGTGGCCGGCCCAGCAACGTGTCGAGCCGCGCCAACGGTCGTTGACCGACCAGTGAATCCCAGGGAATCAGCCCGGCCAGTTCCGACTGGTTGACCCGGCCCGACACACCGAAGAGCCACGGCAGCGCCCACTCGAGGCGGAACGCGCCCCCGAGGAACGGGATCTCGTCGAACAGCCGCCCGGAGGACGCCGTCGGCGCGATGCAGGCCAGGTGTGGGGGCTGCTCCCGGGCCGCGAGCCATTGAACCGTGCCCAGGTATGAGCCGCCATCCATCCCGACCCGACCGTTCGACCAGGGCTGTCGGGCGATCCACTCGATCGTGTCGTAGCCGTCGCGGCCCTCCGGGAAGTAGAAGTCGAACTCGCCCTCGGAGTCGCCCCGGCCGCGGGTGTCCTGGAGGACCACGGCGTAACCGGCCTTGAGATAGGCATCGAGCCGGTAGCGGCGAAACTGGGCGGTCTTGTCGTACGGGGTCCGGATCAGGATCGTCGGGAAGCGACCGTCAGGACCGGGCGTCCAGATGTTGGCCGCCAGGCGGACCCGGTCGCGCATCGGGATCATCACGCCGAATCGGCTCACCAGCTGAGCCGCGCCGGCCGTCGCCACCGCGAGGAGGATTGCGGCGGTCAGGAACAGCACCCTGCCGACCGGGGCAAGCGGTGCCGCCCAAACAGCCTGAGCCGGCGCCTGCGCATGTCGATCCGTCATTGGGCCCTTACCGTCTGAGTGTCACGAGTCTGGCACCGGCCGACCCTCATTGCCAGAGCGCGGCCCAGCTGGCCTCCCACCCGTCGGGGCGGAGGTGCTCGAGGAAGTAGCTCAGCATCGTCTTCATCCCATGGGGCGCGTCCTTGCCCTCGAGCACGTGCACGCCCTGAGGATACACGGCCACGTCGAATGGGCGGCCCGCGTCGATCAGGGCCCGAAGGAACTGCATGACGTTGGCCGGCACCGCGTTGTGATCCATCGTTCCATAGCTGACCAGCAGGCGGCCCTTCAAATCGCGGGCCCGCGCCACCGCGTCGGCGCGGGCGTACCCGTCGGGATTGGCGGACGGGGTCCGCATGATCCGCCCGATGTACTGTCGCGGCCCGTTCCGCAGGTCGGTGATCGGCGCCTGCGACACACCGACCCGAAAGATGTCGGGATACCGGAGCATGGCCATCAGCGTCAGGTAGCCACCATGAGAGATGCCGGTAATCCCGACCCGGGTGGAATCGACGTCGGACCGACGGAACAGGGCCCGCACGGCCGCGGCCTGGTCGTCCACGTCGGTCCGCCCCATGGCGAGGTAGTTGCCGTTCCGGAACGCCTTGCCCCGGTCCATCGTGCCCCGCCCGTCGACCTCGAGCACCAGGAATCCGAGCTGGGCAATGGCGGCGCGGCCGTCGTCGGTTTCGAACCGGTTTCGAATGGCCTTGGTGTGCGGACCACCGTAGATCGACACGATGACCGGGTAGCGCTTCCGGGGATCGTAGTCGGCCGGCTTGAAGAGGAGGCCCTGCAATTCGGTGCCGTCGGCGCCGCGAAGGCGAAGAAGTTCCGGCGGCGCCACGCCAAGGGCGTGCAGACCGGTCGTGTCGGAGGTGGCCAGCGGTCGGATCAGGGCGCCGTCGATGGATCGAAGGACCACCGCGGTTGGCCGGTCGAGCGCCGAATGACGGTCGAGGACGAACCGCCCGGCGGGGTCGGCCGACAGGCTGTGCCACCCCGGCTCCGGCGTCAGCCGCTCCATCCGGCTGCCGTCGAGCCCCACGCGGAACAGGTGCTGCTCGAGTCCGTCGTTCGTCACCGCGGCAAACGTCACCACGCCCCGGCGTTCATCCACCGCCAGGACCTGGTTGATCACCATGTCACCGCTGGTGAGTCGCGCGAGTTCCCGCCCCTGGACGTCGTACAGGTAGAGATGCCGCCACCCGCTCCGCTCGGATGCCCACAGGAAGCGCTTCCCATCCGACAGCAGCTGAAACGAATTGACCGGATCGAGCGCCGCCGAGTCCGCTTCGACCAGGATGGTTCGCGACCGCCCGGTCGTCGCATCGGCCGCTCGGAGTTCGAGCCGGCTCTCCCACTGGTCGAACAGCTGGTAGGTGAGTTCCGTCCCGTCGGGCAGCCAGGTAAGGTCCCGAAGGAAAGGTGTTTCCTCGGTGGTCCGCGTTACCAGCACGTCGCGGCCGGTCGCCGCCTCGACGATCCGGAGTTCGAGGGTCGGGTTGGAGTCGGTCGCGAACGGGTAGCGCGAGGACTCGACGGTGGCGTGTCGGTCGAGGTCTCGGAGGAAGGGATACGAATGGAGCCGCCGCTGTTCCGCTCGGACGTATCCGATCCTCCGCCCGTCGGGCGACCAGACGAACCAGGGCCCAACCCCCAGGAAGCCCACCAGGTTGTCCTCCGAGGTGCCTTGGACCACGCGGGTCTCGGAGCCCGTCGTCGGGTCGAAGAGGTACAGGTTGTCGTAGTCACGGATGAACGCGTACCGCCGAAAATCCGGCGAGAACGCTCCCGGCTCCGCGGTCCCGGCATCGAGCGGCCCGGTCCGAGCCGGCAGCGGCAACCGATGCAACGCGGCCGAGTCGATGGCAAAGAGGTATCGGGCGCCGTCCGCGGTGTAGGTCAGCGCGGCCCCGTTCCGGGCAAACTCGAACCGGCGGAACGGAAGCCCGCGGGTCGGCCGGCCGGACAGGCGGCCATGCTCGCTGACGAGGCGTTCCTCCGCCCGGCGCGGGAGCCAGGCGGAACGGGTTCCGGAAACCGGGTCGACGGCATGGAGTCGAAGACCGGCAACACTGTCGACCTCCTCGACGAGATAACCCCGCCCTCCCGGCAACCACCGCACCGAGGCAGGGCCGGACAGCCGCACGGTCCGCCCGCCGAACAGGGCGGCCATTCTCGCCACGCCCGGCGGCTGGACCGCGGCGCCCGCTCGCGCCGGGCCCCCCACGGCCACCAGCGCCACGATCCACCACCACAGCGCTTTCACGATAGACCTCCCGAGCGGACGGTCACGCCCCCGCCGGATCGGCGGGGCGGCCGGTTCGATCCAGCGCGCCCGCTGTCAGATACATAACGCCTGCCACGACCGCGGCGGGGACCGACACTCCAATCAGCGCAATGGTC
>JAEUJH010000080.1 GCA_016794825.1 Gemmatimonadota bacterium | reverse complement strand
GCGTTGACGTCGATGTTGGAGGAGCCGTCGAGCGGGTCGAACAGCACGGCGTACTTCCCTTGCGGCCACCCCGGCGGAATCGGGATCAGCTCTTCGTCTTCCTCCGAGGCCATTACGCACACCCGCCCGGTGTGCCCCATGACGCTCTTCAGCGTCTCGTTGGCGAAGACGTCGAGCTTCTTCTGCTCCTCGCCCTGGACGTTGACGTTGTCGGCGGAGCCCAGAATGTTGACCAGGCCGGCGCGCCGGATCGATGCCGCGACGATCTTGGCGCCGAGGGCAAAGTCGTAGAGCAGATTGGAGAGCTCGCCGGTGGCCTCCGGAAAGAGCCGCTCCTGGTCCAGGATGAACCGCTCGATGGTGACGATCGGTCCTTGATAGATCGACATGGAATTCCTCGGTTCGGTCACTCGATTCGAATCCGACGCTCGCCCCGACGGCCGGCAATCCGGAAGGTCGAGTCGCTCACCGCGACCGTCACGCTCCCGTCCTGATCCGTCCGCCAGACCGCGACGCCCGCCGCCGCCAGCCGCTCCAGGGCCTCCGGCGCCGGGTGGCCGTAGTTGTTGGCGCCGACGCTGATGACGGCCGCTTTCGGCCGCAGGCGGCCGAGCCACTCGGCGCCCGTGGCGCCGCGAGACCCGTGATGCCCCACCTTGAGCAGCGAGATGGCGCCGACCCGCGCGGCCAGCACGGCTTCCGCCGGCAATCCGGCATCGCCGGTCAACAGGGCCACGAACCCGCCGCTCGTGATCCGGAGGACGGCGGAGTCCTCGTTGAGGTCGTCGCCCCATCGGGCCCAGCCGCTGTCCGGGTGCACGACGTCGATGCGGACCTCGTCGACGGCCAGGCGGGCTCCCGCGCGGAGCGGGTACCACGCGATGTCCTGGCGCGCGATCCGCTCGAGGAGTTGGGCGTACTCGCGGTCGGCTGCCGGCCGGGCGGGATCGAAGATCCGCTCGACCCGCACCGCCCCGAGGACCGCGCCCAGGCCGCCGAAGTGGTCGCGATGCGCGTGGGAAATGACCGCCGCGTCGAGCGTCCGGACGCCGTGCCGACGCAGGTACGGCACGATGACGCGACGCCCGGCGTCCCGGGAGCCATCCACCGGGCCCGCGTCGACCAGGAGCCAGCGGCCCCGGCCGGTTTCCAGCAGGACGGCGTCACCCTGCCCGACGTCGAGAAAATGTAACGTGAGCCGCGACCCGGTGTGAGAGCGCGGCCAGGCCCCGATCAGCGCGTGCGCGGCCCCTCCGGCGAGCGCGGCCGCCAGCAGCCGCTCCGCGGTTTCGCGGGCCGGATGGCGGCTCCCGAACGCCCACACGGTGATCCCCACGAAGAGCGCGGCCAGCGCCGCGGGCGCCGGCCCCGGCTCGAAGATCAAGGCCGCGCCCGGGATGGCCGCGCCCCGATCCGCGATCAACTCGAGCACCGCGAGCAGACCCCCGCCCCCCGCCGCGAAGCTGGCGGCCGCGGCGGGAATGCCGGCCAGGGCCAGGCTCGCCGCCACGGCGGGAACGGCCAGGGCGGTGAGCGGAATGGCCACCAGATTGAGCGCCACCCCGATCAGCGGGATCGAACCGAACGCCAGCGCCGTGATCGGCGCCGTGGCGATCGTGGCGCCGATGGAACCCGCCAGCATCTTCCAGATCGCCCGGTCACCCAGAACCCGGTCGCTCCATCGCGTCGCGGCCGTCGCGCCCCAGAGCGCCGTGGCGGAGAGCCAGGCGCCGAGGTCGCCCAAGGCCCAGGGGTCGGCCAGCAGGACGATCCATGCCACCACGGCAAACAGCGCCCCCGTCATCGGGAGCCGCTGCCGGTGTCGTTCGATGGCGGTCAGGATGGCCAGCGCCGCGGCTCGGACGGCAGGCGCCGGCGCCCCGATGAAGGTCACGTACCCCGCGATGACCACCGCCGCCGCGATCGGCGCGGCGCGGGGCATTCGAGCCAGGCGGAACCCGAGCAGCAGCCAGCCCCACACCAATCCGACATGGAAGCCGCTGATCGACAGCAGGTGGACCAGCCCGGTCTGGCTGAACGCCGC
>JAEUJH010000980.1 GCA_016794825.1 Gemmatimonadota bacterium | reverse complement strand
CCTCTGGGCGGCGAGCGACGCGGTCGACACCGACTTCACCGCCAAGCTGCTCGACGTCTACCCCGACGGGCGGTCGGTGCTGATCGGGACCCAGGCGGCCGGCGTCCGCCGGGCGAGCTACCGCAAGGGCCCCGAGCGGCTGGTGCCGCTCGAACCGAACCGGACCGAGGAGTACTCGGTGGAACTCTTCGACATCGGGCACACGTTCCTGCCGGGTCATCGGATCCGGCTCGAGGTGGCCAGCAGCGCCGCACCCTATATCAACCCCAATCAGGGAACCGGCCGCCCGATCGGCACCGACACGTCGTTCGTCGTGGCCCGACAGACCATCTGGCACGACCGGGCTCGTCCATCCCGAATCCACCTGCCGATTCCACCTGGAGGTGGACGATGAACCGACGGGAGATCGTTCAGGCTTCCCTGGGCCTCCTGGCCGGGCCGTGGATCGGCCGCCAGGCGCCGCCATGGCGGGCCTGGCGCATTGACGGCGACCGCGTTGCCCGGTGGCTGGTGGAACTGTCCCAGTTCGGCGCCACGCCGGAGGGCGGCGTCAGCCGGACCGGCTTCAGCGAAGCCGACGTCGCGGCGCGGGAGTGGATCAAGCCGATCATGCGCTCGGCCGGTCTCGAGGTCGCCGTCGATCCGGCCGGCAACATTCTCGGCAAGCGGCCCGGAACCGATCCGAGTCTCAAGCCGCTCCTCTTCGGCTCCCACATCGACTCGGTCCTCAACGGCGGGAATTACGACGGCGACGTGGGCACGCTGGGCGCCATCGAGGTGGCCAGGCTCCTGGCGGAAAAGGGCTATCGCAACCGGCACCCGCTCTGGGTCACGCTCTGGTGCGACGAGGAAAACGGTCTCACCGGCAGCCGGGGCTTCCTCGGACAGCTGACCGCCGAGGATCTGGCCCGGCCGGCCGGACCGAACGGCCCGCCGCTCGCGGACCAGATCCGCAAGATCGGCGGCGACCCCGACGCCATGGCCGGCTATCGACACGGGCCCGGCAGCATTGCCGGGTACGTCGAACTCCACATCGAGCAGGGCGGGGTGCTCGATCAGACCGGTCAGGCCATCGGTGTCGTCGAAGGGATCGTGGGGATCCGGTCGTGGGAGGTGACGGTGACGGGCTTCGCGAATCACGCGGGCACGACGCCCATGGACCAGCGCAAGAACGCCCTGGTGGCCGCCGCGGAGGTCGTGCTGGCCGTCGACCGCATCGTCAAGGCCATGCCGGGCCGCCAGGTCGGGACCGTCGGGCGGCTGCAGGTCCGCCCCGGGGCCCAGAACGTGGTGCCGGGCGAGGTCGAGTTCTCGATCGAGATCCGCGACCTGTCGACCGAAACCCTGGAGCGACTGTGGGGCGAGATCCGGGCGGCGGCCGATGCCATCATGTCGCGCCACGGCACCACCTGGTCCGCGCGCGAGCGGGCCACCAACCTGCCGGCCATGGCCGACGCGACCGTGCGCGGGGTGATCGACGGGGCGGCGCGCGACCTGGGCCTGTCGACGCGATCGATGCCGAGCGGCGCGGGTCACGATGCCCAGAACCTGGCGCGGATCGGGCCCATGGGCATGATCTTCGTGCCGTCGGTGGGCGGGATCAGCCATGCGCCCCGCGAGTACACCCGGCCGGAGGACGTCACCAACGGCGTGAACGTCCTGCTCCAGACCATGCTGCGGCTCGATCAGCGCGCCTGAGTCCGTCGTTCGTGAGCGTCGCCTCATGAACGCGGCGCTCCGCGCGCGGCGAGGGCTCCGGATCGAACCGGCCTTTCATGGACCGTTGCGACTTTCTTAATGATCTCCTGGGCATTCTTGGCGTCGTTCAGACGTACCTAACGACACCTCAGCTCGGGAGTCTCAATGTTTCGCCGGATCGTCATCGGATCGACCGCCGCCCTGCTTTTGGTTTCTGCCACCAGCGCGGTCGCGCAGGATAAGGCCTGGCAGATTCGCGCCCGGGGCCTCCTGATCGCCCCGAACGCGTCCTCGACCCCGACCGGACTCGACGTGAAGGCCAACGCCGTGGCCGAGGTCGACATCACCCGCTTCATCGGCAAGAAGTTCGCGCTCGAGCTCGTGCTGGGCACCTCGAGCCAGGAAGTGACCGCCAAGACCGGGAACACCGTCAGCAGCCTCGGCATGGTGTCGCACCTGCCGCCGACCCTGACCTTCCAGTTCCGACCGGTGCCGACCGGCGCGTTCCAGCCCTACCTGGGCGCGGGCGGGAACCTGACCTACTTCTACGCCAAGAGTGGCGACCTCGAAAACCTCGATCTCAGCACCAGCATCGGGTACGCCTTCCAGGGCGGCGCCGACTTCGCGCTGGGCGGGGGCGCCTACTTCAACCTCGACGTCAAGTACGTCAACATCCAGACGGACGTGAAGAGCGGGGCCACCAAGGCCTACGAACTCAAGATCAATCCGTTGCTGATCGGCGTGGGAGTTGGAATTCGACTCTAGGGGACACGTCTTTTGGCACGGCTTCGGACGGGACCCTCGGGTCCCGTTCGTCGTTTTGGGCGGTCGCGCCGCCCCTGATCTTTGGATACATTAGTGTATCCCGAGTCCGGGGCGGCCGACGCGAGGGTCGCCCAGGGTTCCTGGCATCGTCGCGCCCCTCACGACCCATGAAGAAGCCAGATCTTCACACCGTCGCCGTCGTCGGTACGGGCGTCATTGGCCGGAGCTGGATCGCGGTCTTTGCCCGGGCCGGCCGGCGGGTCCGCGTCTTCGACGCCAACCCCGCTCAGGCCGAGGCCGCGCTGGCCTGGTTCCGGGCCGATCTCAAGCGCCAGCGGCGCGACGGCCGGCTCAAGAAGAAGGCGGCGGCCGCCCAGTGGGACTTGGTCGAGGCGGTCGACACGCTGGCCGGGGCGGTGGCGGGGGCGGGGTACGTCCAGGAAAGCGGTCCGGAGCGGCTCGACCTCAAGCAGGCCCTCTACCGCGACCTCGACCAGGCGGCTCACCCGGCGACCATCCTCGGCAGCAGCACGTCGGCCCTCGACATGACGGACATTGCCCGGGGCCTGGCGGGCGCGGGGCGCTGCATCGTGGTGCATCCGGTCAACCCGCCGCATGTCGTTCCCGCCACCGAGATTCTCGGCGGCGCGGAGACTTCTCCCGCGGTGGTCAAGCGGACCATCCGATTCCTCAAGGAACTGGGCCAGGTGCCGGTGCTGATGAACCGCTACGTGCCCGGGTTCGTCATCAACCGAATGCAGGCGGCCCTGATCCGCGAGGCCGTCGACCTGGTCCGCTCCGGGGTCTGTGACGTCCGTGCCGTCGACGACTCGATCCGCGCCGGGCTGGGCCTGCGGTGGGCGCTGATGGGCCCCTTCGGGGTCGCCAACACGAACGCCGACGGTGGGGTTCGGGACTATTTCACCCGCTTCGGGTCGTCGTACCACGGACTCTGGGACGACCTCAAGACGGATCTCCGGTTCGACCCGGAGCTGATCGAGCGGATCGGGCAGCAGACCGATCGGTTGTTGCCGGAGTCGCTGGACGCCCAGCGGGCCTGGCGCGACCGGCTCGTGCTCGAACTCCGAGCCCTGAAGGCCGCCACCCCGCTCGAATCCGGGCGGGGCAAGCGGAAACACAAGCGCAAACGATAGCCGCTTTCCACCCTCACGTTCCGGACAGGACCATGGCGACCAAGTTCGACTATCTCTGGCGGTACGCGGACACCTACGAGTACCTCGATCGGGTGGGGAAGATGCCGCCCGTCATCATCGTGTGCGCCTGCAACGGCGGGGTCCAGGGCAAGGAGGCCAACGACGCCCTCCCCGAAACGGCGGACGAAATCGCCGATTCGGTCTATGGCGCCTACCAGGCGGGGGCCACCATGGTCCACGTCCACGCCCGCGACCCCAAGAACCACACCCGGCCGGCCACGACCACCGAGGTCTGGCACGAGGTCAACAAGAAGATCCGGGAGCGCTGCCCGGACATCATCATCAACAACACCACGGGTGGTGGGCCCGACATGACGATGGAGGAACGGCTGCGCTGTCTGCCGGCCCGGCCGGAGGTCGCGTCGCTCAACCTCACGCCCGACATGAGCAAGTTCAAGATCGCCGCCCGGAAGCCGCCGCTGCCGTTTCCGCGGGAGGAGATGGTCTACGACGAGTGTCTGCCGTTCTCGTACCAGCTGGTCAACCGGTTTGCCGCCGAGATGAAGAAGTACGGCGTCAAGCCGGAGATGGAGACGTACCACTCCGGCGGGCCCTGGGTCATGCGCGACCTGATCGCCAACGGCGTGGTCGAGGCCCCGTACTGGATCCAGACGGTCATGGGCTATCAGACCTCGAGCTGGCCCACGTTCGAGAACGTGGTCCACCTGGTCCGCGAGTTTCCGGAGAACACCCTCTGGCTGACGTCGGGCATCGGTCCGCAGCAGCTGCCGATGACGACGTTCGCGATGCTGCTCGGCGGCCACGTCCGGGTCGGTCTCGAGGACAACGTCTACTACAAGCGGGGCGAGAAGGCCAAGAGCAATGCCCAGCTGGTCGAGCGGGCCGCCCGCCTGGCCAACGAACTCAACCGGGGCGTCGCGACCCCGGCCCAGGCCCGGGCGATGCTCAACCTGTCTCCGATTCCATCGACCTACTGATTCGAACGAGGGGGCCCTGCCGGTCTGGGGGCCCCCTCGGTTTTTCCCGCAGCACTGGAGGCTTCATGCGACGATTGATGGTGGCCGTCCTGGTCGCAGCCGCGGCCGGCCCGGTCAGCGCGGCCGCCCAGGTCCGCGATCCCCGGCTCCGCGCCCTCGACGCCTATGTCGAGAAGACCCGGGTCGAGTGGCGGGCCCCGGCGGTCGGGGTGGCCGTGGTCGTCCGCGATTCGGTGGTCTTTGCCAAGGGCTACGGCGTGCTCGAGGCGGGGAAGCCGGCCAAGGCGGACCAGAACACCATCTTTGCCATCGGTTCGTCGAGCAAGGCGTTCACGACGGCGGCCCTGGCCATGCTGGTGGACGAAGGCAAACTCGGCTGGGACGACCGGGCGGCTGAGCGGGTGCCGGGGTGGCAGCTGGCCGATCCGTGGGTCACCCGCGAGGTGACCATCAAGGACCTCGTCACCCACCGGATCGGGCTCGACCGGGCCGACCGGATCTGGGGTGGCACCGACTTCAGCCGCGACCAGATCCTCGAGCGCCAGCGCCACATCGATCGGATCGCGAGCTTCCGGTATCAGTTCGGCTATAACAACCACATGTTCCTGGTGGCGGGGCGCGCCATCGAGAACGCGTCGGGCAAGACCTGGGATGACTTCATCCGGGAGCGGATCTTCCAGCCCCTGGGCATGGCCCGCGCCAGCAGCAGCACCAAGCCCCTGGCGGGCATGAGCAACGTGGCGACCCCGCACAACTGGATCGGCGATTCGGTGGTGGCGGTGCCGTGGCACAACCTGGACAACATGGCGCCGGCCGGGTCGATCAACGCCAGCGCCCGGGAAATGGGGGAGTGGCTCCGGCTCCAGCTGGGGCGGGGCGTCTACCGGGGGCGGCGGCTGATCAGCGAAGCCGCCATGAAGGAAATGCACTCGCCCCAGACGGTCATCCCGATCGAGCGCTGGTATGCTTCGCTCAGCCCGGTCAACCACCAGATGGTCCCGGGCACCAAGTTCTTCATGTACGGGATGGGTTGGTTCCTGCAGGACTACAAGGGGCGGTACCTGGTCCATCACGGGGGCTCGATCGACGGGATGCGGGCGCTGGTGGCCATGGCGCCGGACGAGCAGATCGGGATCGTCGTCCTGACCAACCAGAACCCCAGCAACGTCGACGAGGCGGTGGCGTTCAAGTTCTTCGACCTGTACTTCGGGGGCGCCACCCGGGACTGGAGCCGAGTCATGCTGGACAGTATGTCGGCAGTTCGGGGTCGGATGCGGGCCGCGGAAAGGGCCGCCGAAGCCGCGAGGGTCGCGGGCACGTCGCCCACGTTGGCGATCGGGAAGTACGCTGGCGTGTACGCGGATAGCGCCTACGGCGAACTCGAAGTCAATGAAGAAAGTGGAAAACTGACCGTCAAGATGGGAACCTACGGCGGCCCAGCGGATCACTGGAATTTCGACACCTTCCGGGTCCAGTGGAACGACGGCTCCCGCTCCCGTTCCTTCCTGACGTTCCGGATTGGGGCCAACGGCGTGCCGACGGCTGTCGTGGCGCCGGGGCTGCCCGAACTCCGCCGCAAGCCGTGATCCGCCCCCTGCTCGAGCAGCTGGTCCGGGTCGACTCGAGGCTTCCGAGCGAGGCGGCCCTGGCCGCGGTCATTGCCGATCGGATCCGGAGCCTGGGCCTCGAGCCGGAGTGGCATGAGGTGGCCCCGGGACGGCCGAACGTGGCCTGTGCCGTCCGGCTCGGGCCCCGGCCCGGACTGGTCACGCTGACGGGCCATCTCGACACGGTCCACGCCGCCGAGGGGTGGAGCTCGGATCCGTTCGAGCCGGTCGAGCGGGACGGGCGGCTCTACGGCCTGGGCGCCCTCGACATGAAGTCGGGTCTGGTGGCCGCCCTCCTGGCCTTCGAGCGGCTCCTGGCCGACCGGAGCCGCCACGACCAGCTCGGCACCATCGGATTTGCGGCCACGGTGGACGAGGAGGCCTACGGGATCGGGGCCAAGGCCCTCCTGACCACCCGGTTCGGGCAGAGTGACCTGATGCTGCTGACCGAGCCCTTCCATGGCACCGACGCCGCGGACCCGATCCCCGTGGTCATGCCCGGTAAGGTCCTCTATCAGATCACGGTGCGGGGCCGGACCTCCCACGCCCTGTGCCACCCCGAACGGGGCATCAACGCGGTCGAGGACGCGGCTCGGATCGTGGCCGCGCTCGATCGGCTGCCGCTCGGTTCCCACCCGGTCGTGGGTCGGATGAACTACTCGACCCTGAAGATCGAGGGCGGCTACCGGGAGTACTCCGTGGTGGTGCCGGAACTGTGTCAGGTCATCGTCACCCGGCTCCTGGCCCCGGGCGAGACCCGGCCAGGCGCGGTTCGGGAACTCGAGGCCCTGATCGGGACGCT
>JAEUJH010000910.1 GCA_016794825.1 Gemmatimonadota bacterium | reverse complement strand
GGCGCCCCGATGTGCCCCGCCACGATCCGGAGGTCGGGAAACTCGAGCGCCACGTGCTCCAGATACGGAATCGGCCGCCCCGGTTCCGACGACATCAGCGGTCCGGTGTGTCCCACCTGCAGGCAGACCGGAATGTCGAGTTCGCAGCACTCGGCATAGAGCGGATAGTAGCGGCGATCGTCGGGTGGGAGCGTCCACAGCCACGGGACGATCCGCAGGCCGCGGAAGCCGAGCGTCTTGACGCAGCGGCGCAACTCGCGGACCCCATCCATTGGCCGGGCGAGGTTGGTGGCCGCGAGTCCGCGGAACCGGGTCGGATGGGCCGCGCAGAACGCCGCGACCTCATCGTTGTCGATCAGCGATCCCCACGGGGCCCACCACGCGGCCAGGAGACCGATCCCGACCCCGGCCTGGTCCATCGTCGCGACCGTGGTCTCGAGCGGAACGTCCGGGATGGTCTCCTGACGGGTCCACCGGCGGAGCGACTCGAACATCGGTTGCTCCTGGAACCGGCGAGTCGGGTGCTGCATCCAGACGTCGACGATCGACCCGGTCATCGCTGGCTCCAGAGGTCCGCCGGCGTCGCCCGGCCCGCGCGGATGGCCGGGACCACGGCGGCGATCAGGGCGGCGGCCACGAGCAACGTCCCGAAGCCAGCGACCAGATCGGGCTCCCACACCGGAACGCCCGGCATGATCCGGCCCAGTTCCGGCCAGAGCGCCGGTCCGAAGAACGCCAGTGCCAGCCCGATGCCCCAGAGTCCGGTCCGTGCCGCCCGCCCCAGCACCAGCGCCACGATCTGGCGCCGGAGCGCGCCCACCGATCGGCGCACCGCCAGCTCCTGACGGAGCGCGCGGACCCAGAGCAGCATCAGGCTCATGGTTCCGGCGATGGCCAAACCAAGGACCAGGGCGCCTTCGACCAGGAAGAGCCGGCCGAACCAGCGCACCGGTCCACGGATCGCTTCCCCGAGGTCGGCTCCGGTCATCCGATCGATCGGTCGATACGATCCGATCGGTTGCCGATCGAGCCACTCCGGCGGCGGGCGAGAGCCGGTGCCGGATTCGATCAGGACCTCGACCACTCTCGGGGGATGCTGGAGCGAACTCAGGTAGACCGCCTCCAACGGAGCGGACCCGCCGCCCAGGCCGGCGGCGCGCCCGTCGTCGACGACGCCGATGACCCGATACCCGGTTCCGCTCAGGCGCCCGCCGGGAAACAACTGCCGACCGACGGCCTCGCCGTCCTGGAAGTACCGCCGCGCGAGGTAGAGGTTGACGACGGCCACGCGGGCCGAGTCGTGATCGTCGTTGCGATCGAAGACCCGGCCCGCCACGAGCCGGGCCCCGCGGGCGCGGAAGGTGTCCGCGCTGGCCGTGTGGTAGGTGGCCTGAAGCGGCCGGTACTTGAGGAAGATGCCGCCGACGAAACACTGGCCGCACTCGGTCATCAACTCGTCGACCGTGCCGGTTCCCGTGTGGGCGCCGGGGCTGGCGACGCTCACCACCCGACCGCGGTCGGCCCCCGCCGAATCGGCCTGGAGCCGGTCGAGCAGCGACCCGAGAGTCCCGGCCCGCCCCGCGACCGTCGAATCGGCGGACTCGAATCGAATGATCCGCGCCTCGGCCGACGGGAGGAGCTGGCCGGCGTGTTCGACCGGGGCGCCGTGCCGCACCAGCGTCGCGCCCGCGACCAACACGGCGAGGGCCGCGCCCAGTTGGAGCGCCGGAATACCAAGAGGGGGTGGTGCCAGGTCGACCTCGGCCACCCGCCGGCGCCGGGCGCCCCATAACGGGAACAAGGACCCGATCAGTACCGCGACCCCGACGGTGACGACCGTGGCCAGCCACGCTGGCTCCCAACCCGCCGACCCGCCCGGCCACCGGGCCGCCGCCGTGGCGCCGATGGCGGTCGCCAGGCCAGTGCCCAATCCGACGCCAACCCCGACAACCAGCAGGCCTTCCGCGAGCGCCGCCACCGCGAGCGTCCGGCGACTGGCCCCCACCGCGCGGTGAATGGCGATCTCGGGGGTGCGAACCGCGGCCTGCTGCGCGGCCAGGGTCAGGATGCAGACGATCCCGACCAGGGCCCCGGCCCATCCGACGGCCGCGAGCCAGCCCGCCGCCTGCCGGACGGCGGCCTGGCCGAGGGTGCCCGGGTCCAGGCTGGCGCTGGTCCATCTCAGGCCGGCATCCAGGGCGGGCACCGGTGTCAGGCGGAGCCCGCCGAACCCGGCCGCCACCTCGACCGCGACGGTGGCGGCGGCGGCCACGGCCGTCACCAGGACGGTGGTTCGCCAGTGGTCGCGAAGCCAGATGCGCATGCTGCAATCTCGGACCCGGCGGGCCGCTCGGCAACCGGCCCGGGGAGGAAACTTTACCTTCGGGCCGGGCGTCGATATAGATAGGTGTCGGCCGGCCCCCCGTTCCCCCTCCCCGGGCACGAGTGCGAGGCGCCGCAAAGGCAGCCCGGTGGATTCACAGCTCGCTTCCCTGGCAGAATTCCTGTTCAAGTACCCGGCTCGGGTTTTCGAGCAGGGAACGCTGGTGTGGCAGGGAGCCGGGCTGGCCTGGATCGTGATTCCCGCCGCCATCGGGCTCGGGGTGCTCGGGGTGGCGACCTATCTCCGGTCCAGGCGGGCCCGGTTGGTCGACCGGGTGGTTCTCGGGCTCCTCCGGACCGTGGCGGTCGGGCTCCTCGGGGTCGCGATGCTCCGGCCGGGACTCCTCCTCTCGATTTCCCAACCCCAGCAGAACATCCTCGGCATCGTGCTCGACGACTCGAAGAGCATGCTGATCCAGGACGCCGATTCGCTCACCCGGCTCGACCGGGTCCGGCGACTCTTCGACGATTCGACCAGCGCCCTGATCGCCCGGCTGCGGGAGCGATACGCGATTCGCTACTACCGCTTTTCGGACGCGATCGAACGGATCGATGGAACCGGGTCGCTGCGCGGCGCCGGCAGTCGAACCGACCTGGCGACGGCCCTCGGTGATGTCCGCCGCGACTTTGCCGGGGCGCCGTTGGCGGGCCTGATCGTGGCCACCGATGGCGCCGACAACGGCGGTCAGCCCCTGGCCGATGCGCTGCTCTCGCTCAAGGCCGCGCGGATTCCGGTCTACCCGGTCGGGGTCGGCGCGGAGCGGTTTGCCCGCGACGTCGCGGTGGATCGGGTCGAGCTGCCCCGCTCGACGCT
>JAEUJH010000898.1 GCA_016794825.1 Gemmatimonadota bacterium | reverse complement strand
GAGCACCGGGCACCAGGGTCAACGCCGCCACCATCCATCGATGGGTCTTCATCGGGTCACCGTCCGTTGGAGCCAGGCTTCGAGTACCCGGAAGGTCGCTTCCGGCGCGGACTGCGGGAAGAGATGGCCACCCTGCACCGTCGTCACCGTGGCCCAGGGCACCAGGTCGCGAAACTTGTCGGTCGATTCCGGTCCGAACACGTCGGAGGTCGAGCCCCCGACCGCCAGGATCGGGAGCGACGGGTCGAGACGGGTCAGGTCGCTCCAGATTTCGGTCTGGATCGACTCGAAGTAGTAAGCCTCCCAGGCCCCCGACCAGGCCAGCGTATAGCCGCGGCGCGGCAGGGGCCGGAGGATCCCTTCGACGTAGAGCCGGAGCGCGTCGTCGCTCCAGTCTCGAAAGAGCGCTTTGTCGCGCCAGAAGGCGAACGCCTCCTCGTAGCTCGCGAACTCGCTCCGCCGCTCCCGCGCCCGGAATGCGAACGGATGGCGACTGACCTGCCACCCGTCGGCCTTGGCCGCCCGGAACTGGTCCAGGATTCGGGGTGCCAGAATGGTCGGGTCGAGCAACACCAGACCCCGGAACAACGATCGATCCAGCAGCGTCGCCAGGAGCGAGGCCACCCCGCCGGAACTGTGCCCGATGGCCACGACGGGTTCGGTGGCGTGTTGACGCAGCCCGCCGACCAGATCTTCCGCCAGTTCCCACCAGGTTCCGGGACGGTCCGGCGGCTGCCCGATGTCGGGCCACAGCGCCCGCGGCGGCACGGTCAGGCTCCGGTATCGATTGGCGAGCCCGTCGATGATCGGCCGGTAGGTGGTGAGCGGGAATCCGTTGGCCGGCGCCCAGTGGAGCAGTGGGCCGGCGCCGCCGGGGGTAAGGAGGGGATAGTCCATGAGCGGCCCTAACAATCGTGGGAGAACCCGGAACGGAGCAAGGTGGGCCGGCAGTATCTTTGGGCATGAACCGGATTGCTCTCGCGGCCTCGGTCGCGACCCTCCTCGGCGCCCAGGTCGCGCCCGCCCAGACCCTCTCCGCCCGCGAGGCCCGCCTTCGGGCCCAGGTCGACGCCCACTTCGATCAGGCGATCGACCTCCTGGCCCGCGCGGTCAACGTCTCGAGCGGCACCTTCAACCTTTCCGGGGTGCGGGCCGCTGGCCTCCTTTATCGCCGTGAACTCGACGCCCTCGGCTTCACCACCCGCTGGGTGGACCTGCCGGCGACGATGAAGCGGGCCGGACACCTGATCGGCGAATGGCGCGGGCCGCGGTTTGCCACCGGGGGCAAGCGGATCCTCTTGATCGGACATCTCGACACCGTGTTCGAGGGCGACGGCCAGCGGTTTGCCCGGCGCGACACCGTGGCCCGCGGCGCCGGCACCGCCGACATGAAGGGCGGCAACACCGCGATCATCCTGGCCCTCCGGGCCCTCAAGGCCGCGGGCATGCTCGACGAAATGCGGATCATCGTCGTGCTGACCGGCGACGAGGAGGCGGCGGGTCGGCCGCTGTCGATCTCCCGGCGCGACCTGATCGCCGCCGCGCGCGACAGCGACGTCGCCCTCGCGTTCGAGGGCGGCGACGCCCGCACCGCCACGATCGCCCGGCGCGGGGCGTCGGGATGGTTACTCACGGTCCAGGGCCGCCAGGGTCACTCTTCCGGGATCTTCCGCGACGGCCCCGGCTTCGGCGCGGTGTTCGAGGCCGCCCGGATCCTCAACGAGTTCCGGGAACGGCTCTCGAAGCAACCGTACCTGACCTTCAACCCCGGCACGATCGTCGGCGGAACCGACGTCCGCTACGACACCGCCGCCGTGAGCGGGACGGCCGCCGGCAAGACCAACATCATCGCCAACCGGGTCGTGGTGCAGGGCGATCTCCGCTTCCTGACCGATCGGCAGGAAGACTCGGCCCGGGCCGCCATGCGGGCCATCGTGGCCACCAGCCTGCCAGGGACGTCGGCCACGATCACGTTCGAGGAGGGCTATCCCGGCATGCCGCCCACCGACGGCGCCCGGGAAATCCTGCGGGTGTTCGACCAGGTCAGTCAGGATCTCGGGTATCCGGCCATCGAGGCCCTGCCACCCGAGCGGCGTGGCGCCGGCGACGTGTCGTTCGTGGCCGGGATCGTGCCCAGCCTCGACGGGCTGGGCGTCGACGGATTCGGATCGCACTCGCCCGACGAGGGCGTCTACCTGCCCTCGCTCAAGATGGCCGCGGAACGGGCGGCGGTTCTGATGCACCGCCTGTCCCGCCCGCGGCTCAACCTGCCCTGAATCCGGTTCAGTAGCGGGGCACGCTCGGGTCGATCTCGACGCTCCACGCGGTAATGCCGCCGACCACGTTGGTCACGGCGCCGAAGCCCGCCTGGACCAGGTGCTCCGCCGCCTGGGCGCTCCGGACCCCGCCCTTGCAGTAGACCACGATTTCCCGGTCGCGCGGGAGCCGATCGAGCGACCGGCCGATCTCGCCCAGCGGAATCAACTCGGCGCCGGCAATCCGGCCGATGGTCCACTCGTGCGGCTCCCGGACGTCGAGCAGCAGGAAGTCTTCGCCCCGCTCCCGCCGGGCGGCCAGTTCGGCCACCGTCAGATCGCGAACGCCGCGGGCCGCCGGCACCGCGCAGGTCTGATCGTACTCCACCAGTTCCTTGATCTCGCGGGTGCCGCACGCCGGGCAGTGCGGGTCCTTCCGGACCTTGACCCGCCGGAACCGCATGTCGAGCGCGTCGACCAGCAGCAGCTCGCCCACCAGCGGCTTGCCGATGCCGAGGATCAGCTTGATCGCCTCGGTGGCCTGGATCGTTCCGACCAGACCCGGCAGGACTCCGAGAACGCCGCCTTCGGCGCAGTTGGGCACCGCACCGGGCGGGGGCGGCTGCCGGAAGAGGCAGCGATAGCAGGGTCCCTCGGCCGTGGCGAACACCGACGCCTGCCCCTCGAACCGGAAGATGCTCCCGTAGGCGTTTGGCACCCCGAGCAGCACGCAGGCGTCATTGACGAGGTAGCGGGTCCCGAAACTGTCGGTCCCGTCGACCACCACGTCGTAGCCCTCGATGATCTCGAGCGCGTTGGCGGCGTTGAGCCGGGTCTCGTACCGCTCGATCCGGGTATGCGGATTGAGGTTGAGGAGCCGGGCCTCGGCCGAGTCGAGCTTGGAGCGGCCGATGGTGGTGGTGCCGTGGAGGATCTGCCGCTGGAGGTTGGAGGCGTCGACCGTGTCGAAATCGACCAGGCCGAGGTGCCCGACGCCCGCCGCCGCCAGATAGAGCGCCACCGGCGACCCGAGGCCGCCGCATCCGACCACGAGAACCCGCGCCTGCTTGAGCCGTTCCTGCCCGGCCAGTCCGACCTCGGGCAGGATCACGTGCCGGCTGTAACGAACCAGCTCTTCCGGCGAGAGCGTCCCCCGGCTTGCCGCGATGGTGGTCATGGTGTCAGCCCCCCGCGATGGCGGAGATGACGCTGACGTCGTCGCCGTCCTTGAGGGTGGCGTCGAGGCCGCCCAGGAACCGGGCGTCCTCGTCGTTGACGTAGATGGTGACGAACGCGTTGTCGGGCTGGGTGGCCTCGGCCAGACGGCGGCCGAGTTCGGGGTAGTCCCGGGTCAGGAGACCGAGGGCTTCGCCGAGGGTGGACCCGGCCACGAGGTGGGAACGCTGTCCGCCGGCGTGGCGGGCCAGCAGGGTCGGAACGGTGACGGTGACGGCCATGTTCGGGGCTCCAGGCGTTAGGCTTCGATCACCTTGGCGACGTCGCCAAGGCGGCTCGAGACGGTCGGGATGTCGAATTGATCGGGGCTGACCGCGTCTGGGGTCTTGAGCCCGTGAGCGGTAATGCAGAGCACCACTTCGTCGTCGGGCCCGAACCGGCCCGCCTGGGCCAGCTTGAGCGCCACGGCGGTGGTGACGCCACCGGCCGTTTCGGCAAAGATGCCGGAGTGCTCCGCCAGAATCCGGATCGCTTCGATCAGTTCCGGATCCGACACCGACGCGGCCCAGCCGCCGGTGCTCCGAATCGCGTGGATGGCCCGCGGTCCGTCGGCCGGCGCGCCGATGGCCAGGGAGCGGGCAATCGTCTTCGGCACCACGGGCGTGATCCGGGAGGCACCGGTCTCGACGGCGTGCGCGATGGGCGCGCACCCCGCGGCCTGGGCCCCGTACAGCCGGGGCGCCGGCCCACCTGCGAGACCGGCCTCGCGAATCTCGCCGAAGCCCTTGTACAGCTTGCTGAGGAGCGAACCGCCCGCCATCGGCGCCACCACCGCGGTCGGCAGCCGCCAGCCGAGCTGCTCGGCGATTTCGAACGCTACCGTCTTCGACCCCTCGCCGTAGTAGGGCCGGAGATTGACGTTGACGATGCCCCAGGCGTAGCGCTCGGCCAGCTGGGCGCAGAGGCGGTTGACGTCGTCGTAGGTACCGCGGATCCGGAGGACCCGGGCGCCCGACACGGCCGTGGCCAGGATCTTGGCGGGCTCGAGGGTTTCCGGCACCAGCACCCACGCCTCGAGCCCGGCCCGGGCGGCGTGGGCCCCGACGGCGATGGCCAGGTTGCCGGTCGACGCGCACGCGATCGTCCGGATGCCGAGCCCGACGGCGGCGTTGATGGCCGAGGCCACGACCCGATCCTTGAACGAGAGGGTCGGATGGGTGACGGTGTCGTTCTTGATCCAGAGCCGCCCGACGCCGAGGAGATCGGCCAGGCGCGGCGCCTCGACGAGCGGCGTGAACCCGGTGTCGAGCGAGTGGACCGGGGTGCCCTGGAACGGCAGCCACTCGCGGTACCGCCAGAGCGACGGCGGCCGCGACGCGATTTCCTCGCGCGAGGGCAATCGCCGGGTGGGATCGTACACCGGCTCGAGCGGCCCGAGGCATTCCGGGCAGATCGCTTGGGCGACGGGAGCGTGGGTAACCCCGCAATGGCCGCAGGCCAGGGGGACGGGCTGGGGGGACACTTCGACGGACGCGACGGTCATGGGGCTTTCTCCTCCCACGCGTCGGTGCCTCGATGGCCCGGAACGAAAGACGCCCGGTGCCAAAAGAGACACGCGAGCGCGTGGCTTTTTAGCGTTTGTTTTACGTGGCCGCAATACGCCTCAAATCGCCACGAGACTTCAGTTGTGCCGGATACGATA
>JAEUJH010000893.1 GCA_016794825.1 Gemmatimonadota bacterium | reverse complement strand
CGGCTACACGGTCCTGTCCCAGATCCGGTCGCGCGAGGTTACCCGGAACCTTCCGGTCATCGTGTTGACCGCCAAGGGCGACGAGGACAACGAGGTCCGCGTGCTCGAACTCGGCGCCGACGACTTCCTGACCAAGCCGTTTCGCGCCCGGGCGCTGGCCGCCCGGCTCCAGACGGCGCTTTCCCGCAACAAGTCCAGCTGACCGACATCGCGGTCCGTTTCGTCGACGTCTACCCGGTCCGGTTAGGGGCTGGGGGGCTCGAGGCGCTGGTCCTCCGGCGGGGACCGACCGTGCGGTGTGCCGGGGCCTGGGAAGCGGTACACGGCAGCATTGAACCGGGTGAGCTTCCCGTGGCGGCTGGGCTGCGCGAGTTGGAGGAGGAGACCGGTCTCGTGCCGATCCGATTCTACAATTTGAGCCGGACCGAGTCGTTCTACCTCCATCGAATCGATCAGGTGGCGCTGATCCCGACCTTCGCGGCCGTGGTCGACGCGGGGGCTCCCGTTCGCCTGTCGATCGAGCACGACGCGTTCCGCTGGCTCCCGATCCACGAGGCGGCGGCCACCGTGGCATGGCCCCGGGAGCGGCGTTGTCTTTCCGATGTTGCGATCATTCTGGCCACGGGCACGGCGGGGCCGCTGGAGGATGTGTTGAGGATCGAGCCGAGCTAGTCGAGTTTGTTGGCGTAGTTGATGAACTTGAAGCGGCCCCGCCGTTCGATGATCGGGCCGAACCAGCGCTCGGTCACCACGTCCCCGCGGGGCTGCCGGCGGACGATCGCACACGGTCCCCACACCAGGTTATCGCCCTCCCGGCTCGGATCGGGGTCGCACTCGCTTCGGACGAATTTTGCCGGCTGGCCGCCGCGTTCCTGCATCAGTTTGGCCAGGCCGGTTCGTCCCCGGGTCTCCAGCATGAACCACATCAGCCCCGGGGCAAGATCGTACGGCGGCAGGCCCTGCGGCGTCGTGGGGTAGTAGATCCAGGCAAACTCGCGCTGGGTGAGGGTGAGGCGCCGCAGCTCGGCGGTATCGGCTCGTTCCACGGCCTCCATGAAGCGACCGATCAGTTCATCGCGGCTGGAGGCACCGTCGGTCAACTCGTCGAGCGAGTCGAGGCCGTCTCGGAAACGCCGGAGCGCTTCGTCTCGCGGGACGGCGCTGTCGACGGCGGTCGGGGGGGGCGCGGGGGTCTGAGCGCTCCGGTTTTGATCCTGACACCCGAGCGCGGCGACAACGATCAACAGGAAGACGAGGCGGGTGCTCATGTGGGGCGAGGAGGCCCGACCCCTCGGCGGATTGCCGAGGAGCCGGACTCCGGGTCGGTCAGTTGATGAGGTAGACGGTCCAGCCGTCCCACCACTTGGCGCCAGTCGGGGCGGCCGCACCGACGTAGGTCGTGGTGGCCCAACCGCCGCTGTAGGGATAGCCTGCCACCCGAGCGTTGAGGGTCGTGGGGACGATCGTTCCCCCGCCTGTGGTCGGATCCGGCTGGCCACCGGTGGTCTTCGGGGTCCAGTCGAGACCCGCCGGGTTGAGGCTGGTGAAGAGCGCGGCCGCCTGCGTTCCCGTCCGGTGGTTCCGAGCGGCATACTTGGCCGCCTGACCGTATCGACGGGACGACTCGTTGGCCGGGTTGATGTCGAGCCCGTCGGCGTCGTAGTGCGTTTGGGCCGCGAGGGGTCCGTTCTCGGCCAGGACCATGTTGGCGACCGTGAGCGAGTCCCGAAGCCGCAGGGAGTCGGTGAACGCATCCCGAACCTGGAATCCGACGCCGGGCCAGCGCGCCACGATCCCGTTGGTGAGGATGCCGGCGGTGGCGCGGCGGAGCACGATCCCGTTCCCGTCCGCCGGGAAGCCACCGAGCTGGCCGGGACCGACCAGCGTGAAGTTGGCGAACACCGGGCGCGAGTAGGGGGTGCTGGCCGTCGTGGTGGTGACGGTGCAGCCACTGTTGGGAGCCGGGTCGCACCCGTCGGCCTCAAAGCCCCGCGGATCGGACGAGAACGATCCGGCGCCGCTGGCGGGCACCAGTCGCTGCGTCTGCAGGGCGATCAGGAACTGATTGCGGCCCGCGTATCCCTCGGTCCAGTCGAAGTGATCGTCGCCCGACTCGTAGGAGACGAGGTACCGGGTGTCGACGGCGCCACCCCACCACTCGAACGAGTCATCGAGGCCGGACATGGTCTGGATGTACTCGATCCGGGTTCCGCTGCCGACCGCATACATCGACAGTGCGTTGAGCTCCTGGCCGGCACCGTTCGAGATGTCGTAGCCGGCGAACTCGATCCGGACGTAGCGGAGCGTGCCACTGTTGTCCGCGTTGTCGTTGCCCCCGGCGTAGTTCTCGGCGACGCCGGCGGAGCCGCCCTCGGTGTTGATCGGGGTCCCGGTTCGGTTGATGATGCCATTGCCGATGATGATGATCCCGCCCCAGTCGCCCGGCTTGCGATTGCCCGGGGCGTTGGCGGAGGTGAAGACGATCGGCTCGGCGGCGGTTCCCTGGGCGTCGATCTTGGCGCCGCGGAGGATCCACAGCGACGAGCCGGGCGTGGCCAGGTCGCCGACGATCTTGGTGCCGGCCTGGATCGTCAGGGTGGCCCCGTTCGTCACCTTGATGAAGCCTTTCAGCGTGTAAACCGTGTCTTTGTAGAACGTGCGACTGGCGGTGATGTTGGCCTGGACCGTAGCGGCCTTGAGGCCGGTGGTGATGCTCACCGGGGCGGCATAGCCGCTCACCGCGGTGCCGGCCGCCGCGGCCACGCGGTAGCTGTAGGCCGTGCCGGCGGTCAGGCCGGTGTCGTCGAAGCTGGTGCCGGTGATCGATCCGCCGACGGCGGTGAACACGCCCGGCTGGGCCGCGGACGCGCGCTCGAGCACGTAGCGGTCCGCCCCGGTCGAGGCGGTCCACGACACCCGGACCGAGGTCAGGCTGAGCTGGGTGACGGCCAGATTGGTGGGAACCGGCGGCGCGGTCGGCTCGGTCGGTCCGTCCTCACCGCAGCCCGCGGCGAATGCCAGGAGTCCAAGTCCCGCTGCCCACGTCAACGTCCTGCGAAACTGCATGGTCACAATCCTCACGCTTTGAGAGTTCAGGTCGGGTTGCCGACTGTAAACCTGACGGGCGGCGTCTCGAACCGATCACGAGAACGTCACGTTCGGGTGCCGGCGGCTCAGGGCCGCCAGCTGAAGCCGACGGACAGCACTCGGCCGGACCGATAGCGCGCCCTGGTCACGTCACCTTGGACGAAGTGGTACGGCGCGTCGAGCAGGTTCTTGGCGTCGATCTTCATGCTCAGGTCGCCCCACAGCGTGGCTTGTCCGGTCACGTCGATCAGGCTGCGAGCTTCCTCGTAGGTGTCGGGAAGCCCGGTGGCCCCGGCTTCGGCGATCCGGCGCCCGGCGACGTTGTACAACGCGGTCAGGTTGAACCGCCCGGACGGATGGAGGTAATTAACCCCACCGTTGATGATGTAGCCTGATTGACCCACCATCGGCCGATCCGCGTTGGTCAGGACTTGGCTTCCCGGCTCGATCCGGCTTCGCATCACCGTCGTGTTGGCGAACACCGAGAACGGCAGCAAGCTGGTCGCGATGCCGCCGAGGTTCTTGCGGAACTCGACTTCCGCGCCAAGGTTGTCGGCGCTGGTGGCATTGACATAGCTCAGGGCGGCCGTGCCAGCCTGAAGCACGATGATCTTCTCGATCGGGTTCTCGAACCGCTTGGCGAACACCCCGATGCTGACGACCTCGCCGGGGTTCGGGAACCACTCCCACCGGGCATCGTAGTTCTGGATCAGCGCCCGCCTCAGATCCGGGTTGCCGAACGTCGTGAGCAAGCCGACCTGCTCGAAATAGGGCACGGGCGACAGTTCCCGGTACTCCGGCCGGGACAGCGTCTGGCTGGCCGAGAGCCGGAGGTTCTGCCGATCGGTCAGCGCGATATTGAGCGCCAGCGACGGCAGGACGTCGGTGTTCCGGGGCCGGGCCGCGACTTCGGCGCCCTGGACGGTCCGGGTGATCACGTCCAGGTTCCATCGTTCGACCCGCCCCCCGCCGATCAGCTTGAACCGACCTCCGATCGGGATCTCGACCATCGCGAACCCCGCGGTGATCTCGTCCGAGGCCGTGTAGCGACCCCCGTTCGAGTTGGCTCGGAGCAGCAGCTGACCGCTGAGCGCCGCCTGGCCGTCGAAGATCGCCTCCGGGTCGCGCTGGAGGTCGGTCGCGGTCATCGTTCGGTTGATGATGTCGTAGGCCCGGGTGTCCGCGTCCCGCTCGACGCTCCGGCGGGCGCCGCCGACCTTGACCACGATGGGCTTGGCTTTCGGGCCGAGCGCGAGCTGATAGCTCGCGCCAAGGTCGCTCCCAGTTTCGTCGAGGTTGCTGAAGGTCCGGGTCGCGAACCGGGACTGGCCGAACCACTGGGTCGGATTGCCATTGGCGTCGACCGAATACCCGAGGTCGGAGCGATCGGGCTCGTTCCGAGTGACGCCGGAGATCGTCGCGCTCCAGTTGATCAGGTGGCGCCCGCCAAACAGGTGCTCACCGGCCAGCTGATTCGACCGGACGGCCCGCTCCACGAAGGTGAGTCGGGTGAACTGGAAGTCCTGCCCGAACTCCTCGTTGGCGCCGGTCAGGACGCTGGCCTCGTTGTCGGCGCTTCGGGTGTAGGTGTTGTTGAGCGACAGGCGGGTCGTCGACCCGATGGTGGTGCTCAGGTTGAGGAGACCGCCCCAGAGCACGCTGCCCCGCGAGGTGGAACCCGCGTAGGCGTTGAACGGCAGCGCGGTTCCGGAGGTCGGGCCGTTCTTGGCGGAGCTTCGGGTCTCGTCGTCGCGGATCTCCTGCCCACTCGAGTAGGTGGCGCTTGCCAGGTAGCCGATCCGCTGGCCGAATACCGGATCCTCGCCTCCGACCGAGAGGCCGAACGAGCCGTTCGGGGCCCCGCTGCCGCGCTCCGCGCTCCAGGCGTTCCGGAACGAGGCGATGAAGGAGTTGAGCTGCGCGTCGCCCACGCCGGAGAGGTCGCCCGCGTTGGCGATCGATACTGGCAGGCGCCGGGCCGATCCGGCAAAGCCGAGCCACTCCTGGCCGACCGTGGGAGCCTTGAGAATGGTCCGACCGGTCGCCGCGGTGTTCAAGCCGGTCGACGCCGAGAACGTCACGACGCGCTTGGCCGGGAACTCCCGGGTCTTCAGATTGACGGCCGCGCCACTGAAGTCGCCCGGCTGATCCGGGGTGAAGGTCTTGGACGTGGTAATGCCCTCGAGAAGGCCCGACGGGAAGAGGTCGAGGGGGACCACCTTGCGCTCCGGCTCGGGGCTCGGGATTCGGGCCCCGTTGAGAGCCGTGGTGGTATAGCGCTCGCCGAGGCCCCGCACGAACACGTACTTGCCGTCCTGGACCGTCACGCCACTGATGCGCTGGACGGCCTGGCCGGCGTCGCCATCCGGGCTCTTGGCAATCTGCTCGGCCGTGATCGCGTTGACGATGTTGGTGGCGTTGCGTTGCTCGTCGAGTGCCTTCGAGACGCTCCCCCGTTCGGCTTCAGCCGTCACGTTGAGTTCTTCGAGCTGGATCGTCTCTCCGTTGAGCGACACGTCCTGCGTCACCACGCCACCGGCCGGGACCCGAACGCCGGTCACCAGCTTGGGGCCGTACCCGATCATCCGGACCCGGATTCCGACCTCGCCGGCGGGCACGTCCGTGAACGTGTATCGGCCATCGATGGCCGATGTCGTCCGGCGTGGGGTCGGGACTCCGACCAGTTCGATGACGGCGCCGCCGACGGGTGCGCCCTGATCGGCGTCCAACACCCGGCCGACGATCTTCCCCGTCTCGGTTTGGGCGGGAAGAACCCCGACCGGTGCCGCCGCGGCGAGTACGACCATCGCGATAAACCGGAGTCTCGTCGTCATCATCACACCCCATTTTGAGGAAGCGGAGCGGCCGCCACGGCCGGTCCGAAGCCGCCGGCAAACTCGCCCCGGGAGGTTTCCGATCAGGTACGACGAGGCAACGATTGTGTCACGGGAAGCGGAAAAGGCCGGCGGCGGCGCCTATTGGGTCACGAAAACGTCACGATGCCGGCGGCGCCGGACGGAGGGCGTCGCGGCGGTCGAACGGGGGCCAGTTCGTCGGGTCGACGGTCGAGCCGGCGGCGGCGGAAGGACGGGGACGAGCTTGGCGGTACCGACTGATCGGGCGGACGATCCGCGATTCCGCGGACTCGTCCGATGGGTGGGGCCGCCGGAGGAATCAGCCGGTCGGTTCGTCGGAACGGCGCGCCACTCGCTCGGTCACGTAGGCGGTTGGGGGCGCGTTGGGCTTGACTCGAATCGACTTGGCCGGGATGCCCACGTTGACGTGGAACGGCTTCACGTCCTTCGTGGCCAGGGCCACCGCGCCGACCATGCCATTGGTGCCGACCCGGGTTCCGGCCAGGACGGTGGCGTGGTAGGTGATCCGGACGTCGTCCTCGAGGGTGGTGACGGCGTTGGTGACGTCGCGCTGGTCGACGATGCTGTGGGTGTGACTGTAGATGTTGGCGTAGTCCGAGATGCTGACCCGGTTACCCATCACGATCCCGCCCCGGTCGTCGAGGAGCACGTGGCGATGGACCACGACGTCGTCGCCCACCTCCATGTTGTACCCGAACGAAAACTCGACGTGCTGGAAGCACTTGAAGTTGCGCCCGCAGCGACGGAATATCCGGGGCGCCAGGAGGCGCCGGAACTCGACTCCGAGCTGCACGTTCTGGGCGCCGAGCGGCGTGCGATCGAAGGAGTACCAGAGCCACAGGAGCGGCTTGACCCGGGCAAAGGCCGCCTGATCGCACTCGTCGTAGTATTCGGGCTCCAGCGTGATGTTGCGGGGATCGAGGGCCAGGAGCGCCGCTTCGGCGGCGGGGCCCGACGGCCGGCAGCTCTCGTAGCGACCCTGGCCCGGGTACCACAGCTCGAACAGCGTGTCGCGGCAGATCAGGTTCCAGTCCGCCCCGTCGGCCGAGAGGCTCGTGTCGAGGTTGCGGAGCCAGGTGTCGTGCACCGCCTGGGTGGCGGCGGGCAGGGCGAGCTTGCGGAGCGGGCGGAGGACCATGAAGGCAATCTAATCCGGGTCCCGCTCAGAGTCCGAAAACCAGCTTCCCTCCGGCAATGAGCAGGACGGCCGCCAGGGTGAGGCGGATGGTCCGGACCGGAAACCGCCGACTGCCGAAGTAGCCGCCCAGAAACCCGGCCACGACGGCCACCACGGCCAGGCTGGCGGCAAACGAGGGCAGGGGACGGCCACTGGCCAGGAACCCCGACAGGCCCGACACGGAATTGGCCAGGATGAACGCCGCGGATACGGCGGCGGTCTCCTTGGTCCGGGCCCAGCCGAGGTGGAGCATCAGCGGGGTCAGGAAGATTCCGCCGCCCGTGCCCGTCAGACCGGACAGGAGTCCCAGCAGGGCTCCGGCCCCCAGCGCGACGCCCAGCGGCGGAAAGCGGGTCGTCGGGGGATCCTCGCTCCGGAACGCGAATCGCGCCGCGGAGAGCAGCAGGACGGCGCCGACCATCACCTTGAACAGGTCGGTCGGGACGTGGAGCAGGCCGCCGGCAAAGGCCGCGGGGACCGACAGCAGCGCAAACGGCCAGAACCGCCGCCAGGCAAAGTGCCCGGCCCGGGCGAACTGGTAGGTGGTGAGGATGGCCACCAGGATGTTGAGGACGAGCGCGGTCGGCCGGACGACGTCAGCGGCCAGCCCGGCCAGGGTCAGGGTGGCGATGTACCCCGACGCCCCGGCGTGGCCGACCGAGGCATAGAGGAACGCGATGACCGCGATCGCCAGATGGAGCAGGGCCAGTTCGGTCGTCGTCATCGCTCAGGGGAGGCCGCCCATGGTCAAACGGGGTCGGATTGCCGGATCGCTGTTCGTCCGGATCCAGTTTTCGAACGGCGACCGGCTCGGCCCGGGCAAGATTGCCCTGCTCGCCGCGATCGAACGAACCGGGTCGATCGCGCAGGCCGCCCGCTCGATGCGGATGTCGTACCGGCGCGCCTGGCTCCTGGTCGACAGCACCAATCGGCTCTTCGGCCGACCGGTGGTGACGGCCGCCACCGGCGGGCGGGCTGGCGGGGGCGCCGGACTCACTCCGTTCGGGCGCCGCCTGCTGACCCGGTACCAGCGCCTGATCGCGGCCGCGGAACGAGCCGCGGCGGCCCACCTCCGCCACTTCGAGGCCTGGTCGAACGACCGGCCGTAATATACCGGCGAATATTACGACGGCGCGACCAGACCCCCGCGCGGTGCCGTCAGCCCGCCCAGGTGCTCGAACCGGGGCCGCCGGCCGCCCCTTCGATCGCGAGCGCCAGGTCAAGGACCCCGATGCCCTTGGCGCTCGAGGTCACCAGGAGCGAGTCGGGATCGATCCCGAGATCCTGAGCCCGCTCTCGATGGGCGTTCAGTTGCTGGGCCCGGGACAACTTGTCCGCCTTGGTGAGGGCCACGATCGTCCCCCGGCCGCTCGCCGCCAGCACCTCGGCCATCGCCTGGTCCTCCTTGGACGGGGGATGGCGGATGTCGAGGAGCCAGACCACCCCGGCCAGGCTCGGGCGCTCCCGGATGGTCCGGTCGACCAGGTGGCGGAGCCGCTGACGTTCACCCTGCGACAGCTTGGCGTAGCCGTAGCCCGGGAGGTCGATCAGGTAGAACGCCGGGAACCGGAACACGTTGAGATGCTGGGTCTTGCCCGGCGTCGCGCTGGTCTTGGCGATCCGCCGACCCACGACGGCGTTGATCAGGCTCGATTTCCCGACGTTCGACCGCCCGAAGAAGACGATCTCCGGCAGCGGTGGATTCAGGCGGTGGAGCGGATCGGGGAAACTGCCGACGAACTCGACCGGCAGGTCGACGAGCGGATTCGGAGTGGTCACGCGGGGCGCGACTCAGGCTTCCTTGATCTGGCGGCGCTGCTCGGTAATGACCAGCGGTTGCTTCTGCTCGTTGATCGACTCGGGGGTGATGACCACTTCGCGGATGTCGTCGCGGGACGGCAGCTCGAACATGATGTCGGTCATCACGGTTTCGAGGATGGCGCGGAGGCCGCGGGCGCCGGTGCCCCGCTTGAGGGCCTTGCGGGCCACGGACCGGAGCGACTCGTGGTCGAAGGTGAGGCCGACGTTCTCGAGTTCGAAGAGCTTCTGGTACTGCTTGGTGATCGAGTTCTTCGGTTCGGTCAGGATCCGGACCAGGGCTTCCTCGTCGAGCGACTCGAGCGGCACGATGACCGGGAGCCGGCCCACCAACTCGGGGATCAGGCCGAACCGGAGCAGGTCATCCGGCTCGGCGTGAGCGAACGGGTTCTTCTTGTCGATGTCCCGCGCCTGGTGGCCGGTTCCGTCGACGGGCTGCCCGGACCCGAACCCGATCTGCTGTCGGCCGATCCGGCCCTGGACGATCTTCTCCAGGCCGTCGAAGGCGCCGCCGCAGATGAACAGGATGTCCTTGGTGTTGATCTGGATGTATTCCTGCTGCGGGTGCTTCCGGCCGCCCTGGGGCGGCACCGAAGCCACGGTGCCCTCGAGGATCTTGAGCAGGGCCTGCTGCACGCCCTCGCCCGAGACGTCCCGGGTAATGCTCGGGTTTTCCGACTTCCGCGCGATCTTGTCGATCTCGTCGATGTAGACGATGCCCCGCTCGCACTCCGCGACGTTGAACTCGCCCGCCTGGAGGAGCCGGACCAGGATGTTCTCGACGTCCTCGCCGACGTAGCCCGCTTCGGTCAGGGTGGTGGCGTCCGCGATCGTGAACGGCACGTCGAGGATCCGCGCCAGCGTCTGGGCCAGCAGCGTCTTGCCGACGCCGGTGGGCCCGAGGAGCAGGATGTTCGACTTGTCGAGCTCGACGGAATTGTCCCGCCCCGCCGAGGCATTGATCCGCTTGTAGTGGTTGTAGACCGCCACGGCCAGGGTCCGCTTGGCGCGGTCCTGGCCGATCACGTACTGGTCGAGGACGTCCTTGATCTCGGAGGGGGTCGGAACGTGGGTGATGTTGTCGACGACTTCCCGCTCTTCGTCCTCCGCCAGGATCTCGTTGCAGAGGGTGATGCACTCGTTGCAGATGTACACCGAGGGCCCGGAGATGAACTTCCGGACGGAATCCTTCGACTTCCCGCAGAAGGAGCAGCGGAGGTGCTTGTCGTTGGACATGCGCTTCGGTGTCAGGGTGGCGCCGAGGGACAAACGGGCGGGAAGGTTCCCGCCCGCGTCACCGACCGGACGAAAGGTGATTCGGTGCCCGGTCGGGAGTCAAGGCGGCCGGTACGGTCAGCGGCCGCCGTTGATGTCGTAACCCGTTGTTGGGTAACGGTTTGAATCAGCTCTGTCCGGCCGTGTCCCGGGGTTCGAATCGGGCCTGGAAGAACCGCAGGTACTTGGGCTCGTAGACCATCGTGAGTCCCCGGGCCCGGGCCCGGGCGTCCCACACCGCTTTGACCGACTCGGCCACCACGTCCATGTGGGCCTGGGTATAGACCCGGCGGGGGATCGTGAGCCGGGTGAGCTCGAGCTTGGGATAGTGATGGTCGCCCGTCGCGGGGTCCCGTCCGGCGCTGACCACCCCCCGTTCCATCGATCGGATGCCTGAATCGAGGTAGAGCTCCGCGGCCAGGGTTTGGCCGGGAAAGGCGCTCTGGGGGAGGTGCGGGTAGAACTGCTTCGCGTCGAGGAAGATCGCGTGGCCGCCGACCGGCTGGACGATCGGAATGCCCCAGTCCATGAGGAGTTCGCCGAGGTAGCGGACCTGCCCGATCCGCGATCGGATATGGTCGTCCTGGAGCGACTCCTCGATGCCGATGGCCATCGCCTCCATGTCGCGGCCCGCCAGACCCCCGTAGGTGTGGAGGCCCTCGAACAGCACGATCTGGTTCCGCAGTTCTTCGAACACCTCGAAGTCGTTGATGGCCAGCCACCCGCCGATGTTGACCAGGTTGTCCTTCTTGGCGCTGCTCCAGGCGCCGTCGGTGTGGCTGGTGAATTCGAGGACGATCTCCGCGATCGACCGGTCGGCGTATCCCGGCTCCCGTTCCTTGATGAAGAAGGCGTTCTCGGCCAGTCGGGTGGCGTCGAGGTACACCTTGATCCCGTGCTTGGCGCAGAGCTGCTTGACCGCCTTGACGTTGGCCATGCTGACCGGCTGGCCGCCGGCCATGTTCACGGTGGCGGCCAGGCTGATGTAGGCCACCCGCGCGGCGCCCTCCCGCTCGATCAGCGCGGCCAACTTGTCGAGGTCGATGTCTCCCTTGAAGGGGTGGAAGCTGGTCGGGTCGTGGGCGGGGTCGATGATGACGTCGACGAAGGTGCCGCCGGCCAGCTCCTGATGGGCCCGGGTCGTGGTGAAGTACATGTTCCCCGGGATGACCTGGCCGGGTTTGATGGCCACCCGGGAAATCAGGTGCTCCGCGCCCCGGCCCTGGTGGGTCGGCAACAGGTAGCGATAGCCGTAGTACCGCTGGACCGCGCTCTCGAGGTGATAGAAGTTGACGCTGCCCGCGTAGGCCTCGTCGCCCAGCATCATCCCGGCCCACTGGCGGTCGCTCATCGCGCTGGTGCCGCTGTCGGTCAGCAGATCGATGTAGACCTTGTCGGACCGGAGCAGGAAGGTGTTGTACCCCGCCTCGATCAGGGCGGCCTCCCGGCCGGCGCGGTCGATCATCCGGAGGGGCTCCACCATCTTGATCTTCCACGGTTCGGCCCAGGAGCGGCGACCGAACTGCTGGCCCATCGTGAGGGGTGTCTGGTTGGGCATTGCGAACTCGACGAGGTTGTGGGGACGGAACCACGGGGTCGCAGGCCAGCTTAGCGCCGGAAAGTGAAGCCCTTTTGAAGAGGCGGTGAAACCCCGGCCCGGAAATGCCCGAGCGGGGCCGACCGGTCTTTCGGTCGGCCCCGCTCGGGGGATCGGGTTGCGGAGACCATCAGCTCGCGACGACGGCCGGTGCCACCTTGGGCTCGAAGACCTGATCGATGATGCCGTAGGCCTTGGCTTCCTCGGCCGACATGTACCGGTCGCGGTCGGAGTCGCGCTCGATGACCTCGGTGGGCTGGCCGGTGTGCTTGGCGAAGAGCCGGTTCATCGTGGTCCGGGTGTGGAGCACTTCGCGGGCGGCGATTTCGATGTCCGCCGCGGTGCCCTGCGAGCCACCCGACGGCTGGTGAATCATGATCCGGGCGTGGGGCAACGCGGCCCGCTTGCCCTTGGTGCCCGAAGCCAGGAGGAACGCGCCCATCGACGCGGCCATCCCCATGCAGATGGTGTTCACCGGCGCCCGGAGGTGCTGCATCGTGTCGTAGATCGCGATGCCGCTGTGGACGTGGCCGCCCGGCGAGTTGATGTACATGTAGATGTCCTTCTCGGGGTTGTCGGCGTCGAGAAAGAGCAGCTGGGCGATGATGATGTTGGCCACGTCGTCGTTGATCGGGGCGCCGAGGAACACGATCCGATCCATCAACAGGCGGCTGAAGATGTCGTACGTCCGCTCGCCGCGAGGGGAGCGTTCGATGATGTACGGCGGATAGAGCATGGTGCTCACCTTACTTGGCCTCCTCGACCGTCGACTGGGACAGCAGGAATCCGAAGATCTTCTCCTCGGTGATGCTCCGCTCGAGTTCGCCCAGGCGCTTGGCCTTTTCCAGCTGGGCGTAGATCTCGTTGAAGGTCGTGCCGCGGGCGTCGGCCAGGGCCTTGATCCGCTCGTCGAGCTCGGCCTCGGTCGCGAACAGCTTGTTGGCGTCGGCCACCGCGCCGAGGACCAGCTCCCGCTTGACCTGGCGCTCCGCGATCGGGCGGAACTCGGCGTTGAACGCCTCCTCCCGCTCGTGGGGGATGTTGTAGGCGTGGAGGAAGGCGTGGAGCGTCCGGCCGACGAGCGAGGGCGGCGCTTCCACCGCATTGGCCGCGATCAGCTGGTCGAGCAGCTGCTCCCGGACGCCCTGGTCGGCCTCGCGCTCGGCGTTGCGGCCGAGGTCGGCTCGGACGGCGGCCTCGAGCGCGGCCAGATCGTCGAAGTCACCGACCGACTTGGCGAAGGCATCGTCGAGGGGCGGGAGTTCCTGGCGCTTGACCTCGTGCACCGTGACGTGAACCCGGCGCGACTGGCCCCGGCGGCTCTCGTCGGGGTGGTCTTCGGGGAACTTGATGTCGACCTCGGCGGACTCGCCGGCCTTGAGGCCGAGGATCTTCTCCTCGAGCGCGGGCAGGGTCTGGCCCTGGCCGATCACGATGGTGTAGGGCTGGGCCGGTTTCCGCTCGCCATCCTCGATCGCGGCGACTTCGACCCGGACCATGTTCCCCTCCACCGGCGCCTGGTCCTCGACCGGGAGCCAGGCGGCCTTGTTCTCGCGGAGATGGTCGAGCTGTTCGGTCAACATCTCCTTCGACACCGGCGCGACCGTCCGGGTCAGCGTAAAGCCCCCGACTCGCGACAGTTTGATGTCGGGACGGACCTCGACGACGACCTCGAACTCGACCGGCTTCCCCTCCTCGAAGGTGAGGTTCCGGACGCTCGGATCGGTGATCGGTTTCAGATCCTCGGTCGTGCGGGCCTGTTCCCAGCCTTCCCGGAGGACTTCCTCGACGACGTACTGCTTGATCGCGTCGCCAAAGCGCTTCCGGATGACGGGAATGGGGGCTCGACCCTGGCGGAACCCGGGGAGTTTGACGCGGCGGCCGTATTCGGCGACGGCCCGTTCCTCGGCGGCCTTGACCCGGTCGACCGGGACGGACACGCGAAAGGACTTGGACGCCGCGTCTTCGGCGGTCTTGGTAACGGTAATGTCTGACATGGCCGGGGGAAGATAATCGGGGACCGGCCGGTTGGCCGGTCCGAGAGGGGGCGGGTTTTCGGGGCCCGCCGGGGGGCCTGGGGCCTACTTGTCCTGGAGCCGGACCTCGGTGGCCTGACTCAGGGTCACGGCGTTGACGACGGTCCGGAGGCAGAAGGCCACGGCCGGCACGCCCACTCCGACGCCCAGGAGGAACAGGTTGGTGGCCACCAGGCGGCTGGTCCAGCGGTTGACGAGGCTCCGATCCCTGGTGACGAAGAACACCGCGGCCGCGATGCCGTTGACCAGCAGAAACGCGAGGGCGGACCACCGGAACACCGTACCGCCGAGTGAGCCTAGCAATGCCGTCAGCGATTCCATCAGGCCTCCTGATCGGTTTGAATCGGGCTCTGGCCGCCGATGCGAACGGCGGGAGTCGAACCCGCACCCCGTGAGGGACAGGATCCTAAGTCCTGCGCGTCTGCCAGTTTCGCCACGTTCGCGGGGTGGGACCCAAAAACA
>JAEUJH010000850.1 GCA_016794825.1 Gemmatimonadota bacterium | reverse complement strand
TGCAGGGCTTTTGCGCCGAGACCGGTGGCGCGGCGACCCTGTTCATGGCGACGTATCTCGGCGTGCCCGTCTCCACCACCCACACCATCACCGGCGCGATCGTCGGGGTGGGGGCGGCCCAGCGGCTGTCGGCGGTGCGATGGGGCGTGGCGGGGCGGATCGTGTGGGCCTGGGTCCTGACGATTCCGCTGTCGGCGTCGATCGCCGGCTTGGCCTACGTGGTCCTTCGGTAGAGATCGGATTCCGAAGGCCGGGGGGCTCCAGTAGCGATCGGGTGGCCGAGGCGGGGGGGGGGGGGCGTCGGTGCAGATCGGCCTACGGTGGCCGGCGGGGTAACCCGACAGGGATCGGACCACGAACGGATAGAACGAACGGGGCGACCTCGGTGCGACCCGATTCGGCGATCGGCCCGCCAGGCGTCAGGGGCCGAGCACGGCCCGCATTTCGGTGGCGGAGTTCCACCGGTCGGACGGCGCCTTCCCGAGGGCGCGGCTGATGGCCGCCGCGAGGCTCGGTGGAACGCCCGGTACGAGCGCCGCGATGTCCGGAATCGGCGCACTCCGATGGAGTTCCAGGACCGCCAGTTCGTTCGGATGCTGGTAGGGTGGCCGGCCGGCCAGGCACTCGAACAGGACGCACCCGAGGGAATACAGGTCCGAGCGGGGATCGATCGTGGCCTCGCCCATGATCTGCTCGGGGCTCATGTACCGCGACGTTCCCACCGCCATACCGCTCTTCGTCAGCCGGTCGGTGCCCGCCAGTTCGATGGCTCGGGCAATGCCGAAGTCGACCAGGATGGCCCCGTCGCTCGCGATCAGGATGTTGTCGGGCTTCACGTCGCGGTGCACGACGCTCCGGGCGTGGGCGTGCGCGAGGCCCTCCAGGAGATCGCGGGCTACCCGGGTCGTGTCGGCCGGGGTGATCCGACCGCGCTGCTGGAGCACTTGCTGGAGCGACGGACCCGGAATGAACGGCATGGCGTAGTAGATCAGCCAGTCGGACTGCCCGCTGTCGATCAACCGGCCGATGCGGGGGTGGTCGAGGCGCTGGATGATCTCGATTTCGCGGAGGAATCGATCGGCCGTGACCGTGACGACCAGTTCAGGGCGGAGGATCTTGAGCGCGACCGACCGACCGGCGGAATCGACGGCCCGAAAGACCCGGGCCGCGCCGCCCCGGCCGATCTCGGCTTCGACGCGGTAACGGCCGGCCAGCGTGGCCTGGACGATCGGCAGAAGGTCGCGTGCCATTACCTCGAGAATCCGGTTTCCGGGGAAGCGCGGCCGGGATAATCTTCGGCAAGATACCCGGCGGGCCATGGGCGCGACAGACGCACCCGGCCCGGCGGAGGAAACCAGTTCAGGACATTCGGGAGGCACGCGTGACGGAAACGGCGCCGGCCGGGGGACCGCTTCGAGGGGTCCGGGTCGTCGAATTCGCGGGGATCGGACCGGGCCCGTTGGCCGGGATGCTCCTGGCCGACCTGGGGGCCGACGTCGTCGTCCTGGAGCGCCCTCAGGCCTCGGAGATCACGTCGCTGGTGCCCCGGCGCGGCGTGATCGCCAACCGGGGGAAGCGACTGGTGACGGTCGACCTCAAGACCGAGGCCGGACGAGGCCTGGCGCGGTCGCTGATCGATCGAGCCGACGTGGTGCTCGAGGGGTTCCGGCCCGGTACGATTGAACGCCTCGGGTTCGGTCCGGATGAGCTGCTGCGCCGGCGGCCGGCGTTGGTGATCTGCCGGATTACCGGGTGGGGGCAAGAGGGGCCCCGGTCGCGGACCGCCGGGCACGACATCACCTACCTGGCGGTCACTGGTGCCCTCGATGCCATCGGTCGGGCCGGCGAGCCGCCCGTTCCCCCGGTCAACTTCCTTGGCGACTATGCCGGCGGGACCCTCTTCGCCGTGCTCGGGATCCTGGCGGCGCTGTTCGAGGCCCGTCGAACCGGGGTGGGGCAGGTGGTCGACGCG
>JAEUJH010000781.1 GCA_016794825.1 Gemmatimonadota bacterium | reverse complement strand
CCGCATCCGTCCCGTCGAACGCGTAGCCGCCGAAGTGGTTGTGCATGTCGGCCAGGGCGGGCATCAGATACCGGCGGCCGCCGTCGATCCGCGCCGCGCCGGCCGGCACGCACCGCTCGGTGGCGCGGCAGATCGCGGCGACGCGTCCGTTCCGGATCACGACGATCCGATCGCGCAGTACGGTGTCGCTGGTCATCGGGATGACGTGTACCCGCTCGATCGCGGTGACCGGGGCGGAATCGCGCGGCGCCTGATCCGGCACCGAGCCGCCGACCCCCAGCGCGAGCGAGGCCGCCGGCAGCAGGGCCAGCGATGGGACGAGCAACATGGCGCCTCCCGGACAGGACGAGCCCCAAGATATCAGCAGTCTTCCGCCCCGGCCCACCGCCATGCGCCGGGTAGACCCCGGAGTCCCGAGTTTCGACGTAGCGACGCTGAACCACGCGCTGGATCGGCGGGCCGTGATTGGTTTTGCCGGTTCTTGACGCATTGGATGGGCAGACCGGGTTGGACGGGAGCCGACGGATCCGCCGTCGGTCCGCCAAGGGTTCCCGGCAACTGGCATTCAAGGAGGCGGGCGATGGGCGTGGCAGCGTGGCGACGGGTGGCTCGAACCAGCGCCGGGGCAATGATCGTAGCCCTGGCCGTGGGGTGTGGCAGCGACTCAACCGGGCCGGACGTTCTGGATAACGGGTCGATGAGCGCCAAGATCGACGGGGCCTCGTGGTCGGCCACGACCGCGATCGCGGCGACTTACAACAGCAACATCCTGGGCGTCGCGGGCACCGATGCCGCCGGTCGGTCGGTGGGTTTCGGCGCGGCCGTCTCGGCGCCGGGTACCTTTACCATCGCCGTGACCAGCCCGGCCAACGGCCTGGTCAACGAGGCGGGCAAGGCCTGGCAGGCCGCCGGCTCGGTTGGGAGCGGCACCATCACGATCACCGCCATTTCGGCGACGGGGGCCAAGGGGACGTTCCAGTTCACGGCGGGCCCGGTGGCGGGCACCGGTGCGACGGGCAACAAGGTGGTGACCGAAGGAGTCTTCGACGTGACGTTCTGAGGGCGGACATGGCGCGAACCGGCCGCCCGGCGTCATCTTTGGGTCTTCCTCCAGTGGAGCCCGTTGTCGTGACCCTCCGGACCCGGTTCGTCGCCATGTCACTCCTGGCCGCCACCCTTGCCTTGCCGGCGGGGGCCCAGAGCAAGCGGCCGATGACGTTCCTCGACATGCAGCAGCTCAACCAGGCCGGCTCCCCGGCGCTTTCGCCCGATGGGCGGTGGCTGTTGTACACGCTGTCGACGCCCGATTGGAAAGAGGCGCGGCGGACCACCGATGTCTGGATCGTCTCGACCGCCCAGGGCGTCCCGACGGCGCGTCAACTCACGTTCACGAAGGACAAGAACGAGAACGCCCCGCGGTGGTCGCGCGATGGGTCGTTCTTCGTCTTCAGCTCGAACCGCGAGGGCACCGGCCCGTCGCCCGCCAGCCAGCTGTATCTGATGCGCCCCGACGGGGGCGAGGCTCGGCGGATCACGGACGCCAAGGACGGGGTCGGTCAGTTCGCCTTTACCCGCGACGGTCGCTGGCTCGTCTACTCGGCCGGGAAGGCCGACGAACAGCAGGTCTGGGCGCTGGCGGTGGCGGAGCTCTCGGGAGCCAGCGCGGCGCCCGTCGCGGTGACCCGGCATGCGACACCGGTACTCGACTGGCAGCTCTCGAACGACGGCGCGCGGCTCTTCTTCCGGGCTCGCGACACGGTGGACAAGGCGGAAAAGGAGCGGGTCGAGAAG
>JAEUJH010000779.1 GCA_016794825.1 Gemmatimonadota bacterium | reverse complement strand
CCGCATCCGTCCCGTCGAACGCGTAGCCGCCGAAGTGGTTGTGCATGTCGGCCAGGGCGGGCATCAGATACCGGCGGCCGCCGTCGATCCGCGCCGCGCCGGCCGGCACGCACCGCTCGGTGGCGCGGCAGATCGCGGCGATTCGTCCGTTCCGGATCACGACGATCCGATCGCGCAGCACGGTGTCGCTGGTCATCGGGATGACGTGTACCCGTTCGATCGCGGTGACCGGGGCGGAATCGGGCGGCGCCTGATCCGGCACCGAGCCGCCGACCCCCAGCGCGAGCGAGGCCGCCAGCAGCAGGGCCAGCGATGGGACGAGCAACATGGCGCCTCCCCGGACAGGACGAGCCCCAAGATATCAGCAGTCTTCCGCCACAGCCCGTGGTCGGTCCAGGAATCGGCCGCCCATACTGGACGTAGCTACGGGCCCGTTCCGCCGCCGGGAGCAGCCCCGTCACCGGGCCGCTCCGCCGGAGGTCGTGGGCCGACGGCCGTCGCCACCGGCGGCTTGGGAGCGTAGCGTCCACCGGTGTGTCGGCTTCCTGCCTGCCGTTCCGCTCTCCTGATTGAGCCCGACCCGCACCCGGCGGGCGGGGTGGTCAACTCGCAGGGAGGAACGGTCCAATGACTCGACGAATGATGGGAATGTTGGCGGGAATGCTGGTCGTGGCGCTCGCGGGTTGCGCCGGGGAGTCAATCGGGCCGGTGCCGGTCGACGCGCAGCTGGCGCAGGTCGGGCAACCGACCCAGAATCTGGGGCCGGTCGACATGGAGCGGGCGCAGCTCGTGCAGCGGACCCGGGATCTGGCGACGACGGTGGGGGCCGCCGGGCGCCTGTCGATTCAAGATCGCGCCACGCTCACGGCGCTGGCACGCGATGTCGACAACTGGCTGGCGCTGAATGGGCAGGGTAGTGCCACTCTCGCCGGCAGCGGGGGGCTCCGCCAAGCCAGCCGCACCTCCACCGGGGGCACCGGCGGAACCTGCTCCGGCGTGTGCGTACCCGTGGTCGTCATGGGTGATCTCATCTGCTTCATTACGGGCTATACCTGCATTGGGACTCAGAAGCGGTGTCAGTACGACTGCTTCGTCAACCTCGACGCGTTGCCCGTCAGGAGAGCGTAGTCCCGGGCGGGCGGGTGGGCGATGCGCCTGGCCCCTCCGTCTGCCTTCGCAAAATCGAGGTCGCGGATCGGCCGGAACAGTCGTTGCTCCGATCCGGTGGGCACCGGGCGCGAGGACGGGGATACCCTTCCTCGCGCTCCGGGCCATCCGGCCTGACCCGCGATGCGCCGCCTAGACCCCGGAGTCCCGACTTTCGACGTAGCGACGATGAACCCCGCGCTGGATCGGCGGGCCGTGATTGGTTTTGCCGGTTCTTGACGCATTGGATGGGCAGACCGGGATGGACGGGAGCCGACGGATCCGCCGTCGGCCCGCCAAGCGTTCCGGCAACTGGCATTCAAGGAGGCGGGCGATGGGCGTGGCAGCGTGGCGACGGGTGGTTCGAACCAGCGCCGGGGCAATGATCGTAGCCTTGGCCGTGGGGTGTGGCAGCGACTCGACCGGGCCCGACGTTCTGGATAACGGGTCGATGAGCGCCAAGATCGACGGGGCCTCGTGGTCGGCCACGACCGCGATCGCGGCGACCTACAACAGCAACATCCTGGGCATCGCGGGCACCGATGCCGCCGGTCGGTCGGTGGGCTTTGGCGCGGCCGTCTCGGCGCCGGGTACCTTCACCATTGCCGTGACCAGCCCGGCCAACGGCCTGGTCAACGAGGCAGGCAAGGCCTGGCAGGCCGTGGGTACGACCGGGAGCGGCACCATCACGATCACCGCCATTTCCGCGACGGGGGCCAAGGGGACCTTCCAGTTCACGGCGGCTCCGGTGGCGGGTACTGGCGCGACGGGCAACAAGGTGGTGACCGAAGGGGTCTTCGACGTGACGTTCTGAGGTCGGACATGGCGCGAACCGGCCGCCCGGCGTCATCTTTGGGTCTTCCTCCAGTGGAGCCCGTTGCCGTGACCCTCCGGACCCGGTTCGTCGCCATGTCACTCCTGGCCGCCACCTTCGCCTTGCCGGCAGGGGCCCAGAGCAAGCGGCCGATGACGTTCCTCGACATGCAGCAGCTCAACCAGGCTGGCTCCCCGGCGCTTTCGCCCGATGGGCGGTGGCTGCTGTACACGCTCTCGACGCCCGATTGGAAAGAGGCGCGGCGGACCACCGACGTCTGGATCGTCTCGACCGCCCAGGGCGTCTCGACGGCGCGTCAACTCACGTTCACGAAGGACAAGAACGAGAACGCCCCGCGGTGGTCGCGCGATGGGTCGTTCTTCGTCTTCAGCTCGAACCGCGAGGGCACCGGCCCGTCGCCCGCCAACCAGCTGTATCTGATGCGCCCCGACGGGGGCGAGGCTCGGCGGATCACGGACGCCAAGGACGGGGTCGGTCAGTTTGCCTTTACCCGCGACGGTCGTTGGCTGGTCTACTCGGCTGGGAAGGCCGACGAACAGCAGGTCTGGGCGCTGGCGGTGGCGGAGCTGTCGGGAGCCAGCGCGGCGCCCGTCGCGGTGACCCGGCATGCGACACCGGTACTCGACTGGCAGCTCTCGAACGACGGCGCGCGGCTCTTCTTCCGGGCTCGCGACACGGTGGACAAGGCGGAAAAGGAGCGGGTCGAGAAG
>JAEUJH010000770.1 GCA_016794825.1 Gemmatimonadota bacterium | reverse complement strand
CCAGACTCCCCAGCGCCCCAGCAACAGGTTGTCGACGAAATGCAGCCGCTCCCACCGAACCCCGAAGGTGAGCTGATGCTGCCGGCCGACCGGCACCGCCAGGCGGTTCTCGAACTGGAACTGGCGCTGGTCGAGGAGGGTTCCTTGCGCGTTCTTGAACGATCCCGCCCCGATGTAGTTGCCCGCGACATCGCCCGAAACCAGGAACAACGGAAGCCGCAGCCGAGACGCCCGCTCTTCGTCGCTGGTCTGGTAGCCGACGACGAGTTCATGATGGGCTCGTCCGATCAGGGTCCGCGCCCGGAGGCGGAACGCGTGAACCGAGGCCGTCAGGCGATAACCGCTCCCGGAAAGCATCCACCCGTTCGCTGAGTTGCGGGTTCGAACGGATCGATCGAATGCGTCGGACGTCGCGCGGAGCCCGCTGTAGCTGAGATCGACGTGAGACACAGCGGTTGGCCGCCAGGTCAACTTGGCGAACAGGGACTGGTTCGGCTGTCCGAGTCGAGGGGCTTCGGGGCCTCCGGGGTCGACACCGAATCGATTCTCGATCGCGGCGGCGACTCGCCTTGCGGTCGCGGCGGTGATCCCGGTTCCCGGGGCATCGGCTTCAGGCCCCTGGTAGGTCGTATCGCGCCGCTGGATCTCCGCCGTGAGGAAGAAGTGGAGCCGGTCCCGGCTGAGAGGACCGGCGACGACGAAGCCGGACTGGATTTGCCTCAGGTCGGGGACCGCGCCGCCCAGGGCCTCGCGGCCCGTCAGACCGCCGGTTTGGAGGGCCCCGAAGGCGGTGGCCTCGAAGCGGTTCGTTCCCGTCCGAGTGATTGCCTCGAGGACGCCGCCGCTGAATCCGCCGTACCGCGCATCGAACGGCGCGGTCAGGACCTGGGCCTCGGCCAACGCCTCGATCGGAACGGCCCGCCCGCCCGCCGTCGATCCCGGGGTGAGCCCGAGCCCGAACGGGTCGCTCGAGGCCGTGCCGTCGATCCGGAGCGCATTGAACCGCGGGCTTTGACCGTCGATGGAACTGACGTCGCGGCCGACGACCTGCGGAACGAGTCGGAGCAGGGCGAGTGGGTCGCGATTGATGAGCGGCAGGTCGCGGAAGGCATCGGCGGGAAGGTGGTAGGCGGGTCCGGCGTCGACGGGACGGCTGGCCACGACCCGCATTTCGGGCACGACCGCGGCCCGCGAGGTCAGGCGGATTTCGAGTTCGGAGCGCTGGCCCAGCCGCAGCGGCAATGGCCGCGTCGTCACCGGTTCCGAACCGATGGCGTGGACCTGGACCTGGTACGGGCCACGGGGCGGGAGGTCGTCGAAAAGGAACCGTCCCTTGGCGTCGGTGGTCGCGTTCCAATTCGCCCCGGTGGCGACGTTTAGGAGACGAACGTTCGCGCCGAAGACCGGTGACCCCGAGTGATCGATTATCACTCCGCCGATGGCCGCGGCATCGAGCGACTGCGCTGCCGCAATCGAAGGAGTGGCCGCCAACACGGCGGCGAGGGCAATCCACCGGGTCAGGACTGAGCGGGCCATCAATCTCGGCAACGTGGGTCGGTGAGCGCGGTAGTGCAGGGAGACTACACTGGCGGTGGTCCGTGAGCCAACCGTGAGTTGCGTACGGCCGGTACCGAAAAAGGCGTCCGGGGCGGCCCTCTTCGGGGACGCCCCAGCGCCAGTTGAACGCCGCAGGGGTGAGGGCGCTCAGTTTCGAGGCAGGCCGTTCCGGACCACGAACTGGCCGATTCGCCGGCCTTGATCGAGGCCGACCTCCGTCGCGTGCCGGAAGTGATACCCGATGAAAACCCGAGACTCGGCGTTCTCTCTTGCTGCCGCGCCGATCGAGCGGAACGTCCGGACCGCTCCCGGCAGCGTCGTACTCGACATCGAGAACTCGACCCTGCCGAACGTGGCTTCGAGGATCGCCGCGGCCGCGCCTCCCGCCGTGGCGTGGGCCGAGGGGAACTCGGGTACCGGGGGCGTCGGGACGCCGAAGGTC
>JAEUJH010000769.1 GCA_016794825.1 Gemmatimonadota bacterium | reverse complement strand
CCAGACTCCCCAGCGCCCCAGCAACAGGTTGTCGACGAAATGCAGCCGCTCCCACCGAACCCCGAAGGTGAGCTGATGCTGCCGGCCGACCGGCACCGCCAGGCGGTTCTCGAACTGGAACTGGCGCTGGTCGAGGAGGGTCCCTTGCGCGTTCTTGAACGATCCCGCCGCGATGTAGTTGCCCACGACATCGCCCGAAACCAGGAACAACGGAAGCCGCAGCCGAGACGCCCGTTCTTCATCGCTGGTCTGGTAGCCGACGACGAGTTCGTGATGGGCTCGTCCGATCAGGGTCCGCGCCCGGAGACGGAACGCGTGGACCGAGGCGGTCAGGCGATAGCCGCTCCCGGAGAGCATCCATCCGTTCGCGGAGTTCCGAGTTCGGTTGGAACGATCGAATGCATCGGACGTCGCGCGGAGCCCGCTGTAGCTGAGATCGACGTGAGACACCGCCGCGGGCCGCCAGGTCAACTTGGCGAACAGGGACTGGTTGGGCTGTCCGAGCCGAGGGGCTTCCGGGCCTCCGGGGTCGACACCGAATCGGTTCTCGATCGCGGCGGCGACGCGCCGTGCGGTCGCGGCGGTGACCCCGGTTCCCGGCGCATCGGCTTCGGGCCCCTGGTAGGTTGTGTCGCGGCGTTGGACCTCCGCCGTGAGAAAGAAGTGGAGCCGGTCCCTGCGAAGGGGGCCGGCAACGACGAAGCCGGACTGGATCTGCCTCAGGTCGGGGACCGCGCCGCCCACGGCCGCCCGGCCCGTCAGTCCGCCGGTTTGGAGTGAGCCGAAGGCGGTGGCCTCGAAGCGGTTCGTTCCCGTCCGAGTGATTGCTTCGAGGACGCCGCCGCTGAACCCGCCATACCGCGCATCGAACGGAGCCGTCAGAACCTGGGCCTCGGCCAACGCCTCGATCGGAACGGCCCGCCCGCCCGCCGTCGATCCCGGGGTGAGCCCGAGCCCGAACGGGTCGCTCGAGGCCGTGCCGTCGATCCGGAGCGCATTGAACCGCGGGCTTTGACCATCGATGGAACTGACGTCGCGGCCGACGACCTGCGGGACGAGTCGGAGCAGGGCGAGTGGGTCGCGATTGATGAGCGGCAGGTCGCGGAAGGCCTCACCTGGAAGGTGGTAGGCGGGTCCGGCGTCGACGGGACGGCTGGCGACGACCCGCATCTCGGGCACGACCGCGGCTCTTGAGGTCAGGCGGATCTCGAGGTCGGAGCGCTGGCCCAGCCGCAGCGGCAATGGCTCTGTCGTCGCCGGCTCCGAACCGATGGCGTGGACATGAACCTGGTACGGGCCGCGAGGCGGGAGGTCGTCGAAAAGGAACCGTCCCTTGGCGTCGGTGGTGGCGTTCCAGTCCGCCCCGGTTACGACGTTCCGGAGACGAACGTTCGCGCCGAAGACCGGTGACCCCGAGTGATCGATTACGACTCCGCCGATCGCCGCGGCATCGAGCGACTGCGCTGTCGCAATCGACGGAGTGGCCGACAACGCGGCGGCGAGGGCAATCCACCGAGTCAGGACTGAGCGGGCCATCAATCTCGGCAACGTAGGTCGGTGAGCGCGGTAGTGCAGGGAGACTACACTGGCCGTGGTCCGTGAGCCAACCGTGAGTTGGCGTCCGGGGCGGCCCTTTTGGGGCCCGCCCCGGCGCCAGGCGAATGCCGCAGGGGGTGAGGCTGCTCAGTTTCGAGGCAGGCCGTTCCGGACCACGAACTGACCGATTCGCCGACCTTGATCGAGGCCGACCTCGGTCGCGTGCCGGAAGTGATACCCGATGAAAACCCGTGACTCGGCATTCTCTCGTGCCGCCGCGCCGATCGAGTGGAACGTCCGAACCGCTCCCGGCAGCGTCGTACTCGACATCGAGAACTCGACCCTGCCGAACGTGGCTTCGAGGATCGCCGCGGCCGCGCCTCCCGCCGTGGCGTGGGCCGAGGGGAACTCGGGTACCGGGGGCGTCGGGACGCCGAAGGTC
>JAEUJH010000728.1 GCA_016794825.1 Gemmatimonadota bacterium | reverse complement strand
GCCAGATTGCACGCCAGCGCAATCGCGCCGCGTCCCATCAACCCGTCCATCGAGCCGTCCGGCCAGATCAAGCTGTACTTGGCGCCCCGCGGGTTGCTGGTGCTCAGGAACGGATTCCGGCGCGCCGGCTTGCCGGTTTCCGGATCCTTCAGCTTGAATTCCTTGCCCATCTCGAGTTCGTCCCAGAGCCGATCGTTGGCCACCAGCGGAATCGCCGAGTGGCGCAGGACCATCACGGCCGAGAACTCCGAGTCCTTCGAGCCGTAGACGTCCGCGTAGCCGCGGATGAAGCTCCGGGCCTGATGGAAGACGGTCCCCTCCGCGATCTCCGGCGCGTCGAACACCTGGCGGTACTGCCCGGTGACCCGGTCGACCCAGCTCATGTCCCAGGTCTGCTTCTCCTGACCCTGTTCCTCTTCCCACCGGCGGGCCAGATCGAAGCCGGCGCCCGCCGCCTCCGCCCGGTCCTCGGCCAGCAACGTGCCCGGCACCGCGCCGGCCGCGCCCGCGGCGAGCGCCCCCCCGATGACCTTGCCGACGAATCCCCGCCGCCCGCCTCGTCCCCGCGCTCCGTGCTCGAACACCGAACGACCTCCTGAGAGAATGACCTGAACTCGCCTCTAATCTCGCCCGCCGATGGCCATCGGTCGAGCCGTCTGACCCAATCGAATTCGCGGTAGACCCTCGATGGCCAGGACCTCGCCGCCATCCTCCAGGTAGCCGCGAACGACCTGCCGGCGATGGAGCGGGACGTTCTCGAGGACTCCGGGATGGACCCGGAACTCCTCAACCCGTGGAGACCGGATCCACCATCGGTCGACGATCCACCAACCCTGGGGTACCCGCGCGAACTCGACCCGACCGTTCAATCCCGACTGCGGTAGTCCTTCGGGGAGGTTCACATACTCGAACTCGACGGTCCGCAACTCCAGCCCATCGCGAGTAACCCAGAGCGCGCCGGCGATGTCGGGAGCCGTGCGGCCCGGTGCCGGCTGGAATCGGAGGCCGACCTCCGCCCGACCGCCTATCTCCCGAGTCGCGATCCCGAAGCAATGGGTGGCCAGGAACTGCGACGACAACAGGACTTCCTCGTCGGGCCCGAACACCGTCCAGGTTCCATCCTCCCCGGTGGTGAGGTAGCCCCGCTCGACCAGCAGATCCAATCCCACCGCCCGAAACGGTCGCGGTGCCCGGGTTCGGGTGGTGTCGACGGATTCGGTGGTGACGGCGCGGGCCGAGTCGAGGGCCCGTCGCCACACCGCCATGGTGAACGTGAGCCCGGACTGACGGGTGATGGCCGTCGCGTCGAGTGCCTTGCGAATCTCGGTCCACAGCGCGGCGGTCGCTGGTGCCCGGGTGGGATCCCGCTGGCACCGGGTCGTTCCCGTCACGGCAAGCTCGGCCAGGACCACCGGCTCGTCGGGCATCCGCAGTTCGAGCGTGACAGTCCCGGTGTCGGGGACCGTCACCGACTCCGACAGCACGCCCCGGAATCCGATCCGGTCGGCCCGGATCCGGTACCCGCCGCCCCGCGGCGCCCGAAGCGTCACGCGCCCGTGCTCGTCCGACAATCCGCTTCGGATCACCATGTTCGACCGATCGAGCAGCTTGACGATGGCCCCGGTTGCCGGCGGGCCCGCTTCGGTGACGACGCGAACCCGGATCGACTGCGCCGATGCCGGCACCGCCAGCAGTCCGATAGCCGCCAGAACGCCGACCGAACGCCTGACCATTGTCCTACCGCTTCCGCGCCAGCTCGGCCTCGGCCGCCAGGTACCCGAACGCCCCCCACTGCGGCCCCGTCAGGATCCGCTCGAAGATGGCCCGGGCCTCCGCCTCGCGCCCGTTGTACAGGTGCCAGTTGCCGACCCCGTACCCGACCGTGGCGTCCTGCACCGCGTCGCCCTGATCCGCCGGCGTCAACACCGCCCCGGGTTCGAGTTCGCCCTTGTACATCAGCAGCAACCGATGGTAGCTGCCGTTCTCGATGATCTCCATGTCGGCCCGGATCGGCGCGAGCACGGCGGCCGCCTCGCGGTCCCGGCCAAGGCGGCGCAACGTCATGTAGAGCCAATGGCTCGACGCCACCACCATGTCGGGATTCACGGCGGCCCGGACATCCTCCTGATAGAACGGCAGGGCCTTGGAAAAATCGCCGCGGAGATAATGCGCCAGCGCCAGGTGGTACCGGATGTTCGACTTGAGGGTGCTGGTCGGGATCCCGCGCGCGTTAGGCAGTCCGTCGGGCTCCACCTGATCGGGGCTCGACCGGGTCAGCTGGTCGGCCCGCTCGAGGTCGCGGACCGCGGCGTCGAGCCGGCGGATG
>JAEUJH010000714.1 GCA_016794825.1 Gemmatimonadota bacterium | reverse complement strand
TCCTTCACCAGTCGCTCGATCGGGCCCACCACGTCGGCGCGGAGCGGCGACGGCGGGCTCGGCTTGGCGGGGTCGGACGCCGTGATCACGATCTCCGGATCGTTCACCACCCGCGCCAGCTCCGCCGCCACCGCCGACTGGGTGTCGTCGGGCAGGATCCGGCAGTTGACGGTGGCACGCGCCAGCTGCGGCAGCGCGTTGTCGGCGTGGCCGCCGTAGAGCCGGGTGGCCACGCAGGTGGTTCGCATCACCGAATTGAGATAGGCCTCGTGCTGCGCCAGGCGGGCCGCGGCCGCGGGATCCGCGGTGGCGGCCACCGCTCGCATGTCGGCGGCCGTCTGCCCGGTTTCCGACTCCGCGGCCCGGGCAAAGAACGCCTTGGTCGTTTCGTTGAGCCGGACCGGAAAGTCGAACGCCGCGAGACGGCCCAGGCCGGCGGAAAGTCGGTAGATGGCGTTGTCGCGGATCGGGATCGAGCTGTGACCGCCCTTGTTCCGGACCTCGAAGGTGAAGGTCAGGTAGATTTTCTCGGCCGTCTGGACCGAGAACGTCTGGGCCCGTCCCTGGACGAGCGCCCCGCCGCCCCCGTCGGTGTTGAGCGCGTACTCCGCGTCGATCAGGTCGCGCCGCTCCCGCATCAGCCAGGCAATGGCGTCGCCGGTGGTTTCCTCGTCGGCGGTCAGCACCATGATCAGGTCCCGGTCCGGGACGAACTGCTCCCGCTTGAGCCGGATGAAGTTGGCCACCAGCGTCGCGACCCCCGCCTTGTTGTCGCTGGTGCCCCGGCCATAGTAGTACCCGTCCTGCTCCCGGAACTGATAGGGCGCGAACGACCAGTCTTCCCGGCGGGCGTCGACCACGTCCATGTGGGCCATCAACATGATCGGCTTCTTGGAACCGGCCCGCCCCCGATACCGGACCACCAGGTTCTGGTAACGGGGCGCATGGCCGACGATGGCGATGTCGGTCTTCGGGAAACCGGCGGCTTCGAGCCGGGCCGCCAGCTTGGCGGCCAGCACGCCGGTATTGCCGGCCGAGTCACTGGTGTTGACCTCGATGGCCTCCGCCAGGATCTCGCGCTCGAGGGCCCGCTGCGGATCCTGGGCCGCGAGTCGGGTCAGGGGGCCGAACGACAGGAACAGGCCGGCCAGGAGGACGGGGCGCATGAACACTCCGATCGAGAGGGGTCGGGTCACCGGGCCGAAATATAGGCCCGAACGCGCAACCGCCGGCCCCGGAGATCCGGGCGCCGGCGGCAGCTGGGGCGGGGGGGATGCCCCTGGGGTGAACTACGGTAGCGGCTTGCCTTCCTTGGCGACGATCTCCGGCCAGTTCGCGTCGGCCAGCTTGAGTCGGGCCTCCGGCTCCTTCTGCCACAGCTCGAGGACCCGCTTGCTGTTCTGCAGGATCAGACGACCGTTCATGATCGTGAACGCCAGCGGGTCGACCGAGGCGAGGTAGCCGCGTGAGGCGCCATAGCCGCAGTAGCCGCCGAACTGGGGCGCGTACCGGGTCGGGTCCTTCGCGAACAGATCCCGATTGGCGGCCGACGCGAAGCGATACGTGGCGCCGAGGTGCGTGGCGGTGAACTCGGCCGAGCCCCGGATCGGCTCGGTGGCCCGGAAGTAGCTGACGGGGTCATAGCCTTCGAGCGCGAGCCCGCCCTTGGCGTTGACGACGACTTTGGTGCCGCTCTGGGCGGAGGCGAGCCGTGGAGCCGCCAGCATTACCGCGGCCGCGGCGGCGATCAGCAGGTAGTTTCGCATGTCCGGGATAATGCCGGAGCCACCCGGATGGTTCCCGCGATCGGTCTAGGGCTGTCCGGCTGCCAAGGCGGTCAGCGCCGCCCGCATCCCCTCCCGGAGCTCGCGGCCGTCGAGCCGCAATAGTTCGGCGAGCGACCGCTCGCGGGCCAGCCGCTCGACGACTCGATACCCCACGTAGTAGGCGCTGCGGAGTGGCAGGTCGGTTCGGCGGCCCGAGAGATAGAAAAGGTCGCGCACGTCGTCCTCGGCGGTCGACTCCAGTCGCCCGAGGAACTCCGCGGCGAGTCGCGGGAGCAGCTGGGGACCTTCGGCGGGACGCACCCCCGGCCCGAGCACGTCGGCGAGGGCCACCTCGGGGTTGGCGATTCGGGCCACGTACGTGGCCAGGCCTTCGGACCAGAGATTGTAGTAGAGTGGCGCGTACGAGCCGGGTTTGAAGAACGTCGCCGCGGCCCGGCCAATCTCCGGGTTCGTGCGCCAATGGTGCCAGTGGGCGAGCTCGTGCACGATCGTCGGAATGGGATCCGCCCGCCGGCCCGAGTCGACGTGCACCTCGACGTAGGCCTGCACGTCGGGCCCGAGCATCACCACCAGGCTGTCGTCGAGGTAGCGGACCTGACCGTTCGAGTTGAACAGCGACGGAACGAGGTAGATCCGCGCCCCGGAGCCGAGGGCTGGTACCACCTGGCGGAGCCGGGCCATCGCGACCGGGATCGCGTCGCGGGTCTCGTCGGCGACTCGGCGGACGACCGGGTCGATCGGCTCGAGCATCGCGAGATACCCCCCGAGCCGCGCGTCATCGGGAACGGGGAACACCTGGGCGTAGAATCGTGGCTCCGCGGCA
>JAEUJH010000713.1 GCA_016794825.1 Gemmatimonadota bacterium | reverse complement strand
GCCGCCCACGACTGCCGATCGGCCTCGGCATCGTAGCCTAACGCGTCCATCCCGTGGCTGCCCGCCTCCGGATTGGTGAAGCTGTGCTTGACCCCGGGGTAACTGGTGACCTGGAACCGGGCCCCCGCCGCCGTCATCTCGGTGCTGAACCGGGTCACCTCCTCCGGCGGCACCATCGGATCGGCCGCGCCCGTCAGGACCAGGACCCGCGCCTTGACCGACCCCGAATCGACCTTACCGCTCGGCAACGCCCCGTGGAAACTCACCACCGCCGCCAGATCGGCCCCGGCCCGCGCCTGCGACAGCACGACCATCCCGCCGAAACAGTACCCGATCGCTGCGATCCGGGTCGAATCGACCCGCGAGTCGCGCTTGAGTTCGGCGATGGCGGCCTCGAACCGGGCGTTCAGGACCGCCAGGTCCTTGGTGGCCTCGGCGACGAACGCCTGGGCGCTGTCGGGATGATGGGTGACCTTGCCGTCGCCGTACATGTCGAGCGCCATCCCGACGTACCCCGCTTCCGCCAGGCGGCGGGCCTGGTTCCGGGCGTGCTCGTTGTGCCCCCACCACTCGTGAACCACCACGACGCCCGGTCGCGGCCCGGTCCGCCCCGCGTCCCAGGCCATGAACCCCCTGAGTCGGGTGGTGCCGACCTGGTATTCGAACTCCCGGGTCTCGACCGCCACCGCCGGGGCGGCGGGCGGCGCCGCCGGCGGGGCATCGGTCTTCGCACAGGCCGCCACCAGGAGGTGCGCGGCAATGAGAGCGGAGGTGGAACGGCGCATGGGGATCTCCTCGATCTCGACGGAATGACTTCGACGAACCCGGAACATACTCGAACTTGACACTTTGTCGGACGGGCAATATATAACCAACAGGTTATGCCTTCTTTCACCGCTGGCGCGATCGACCCCGGGCGCCTCGACGACACTTTCGCCGCCCTGGCCGACCCGACCAGGCGGGCCATCCTGACCCGCCTGGCGCTGGGCGACGCCACGGTCACCGAACTGGCGGAGCCGTTCGCCATGAGCCAGCCGGCCATCTCCAAACACCTCCGGGTGCTGGAACGGGCCGGGCTGGTGTCCACCACGACGGACGGCCGAAACCGACCGCGGCATCTCGAGGCCGGGCCCCTCGGGGTCGCCACCGAGTGGCTCGTCACCTATCGCAAGTACTGGGAAGCGAGCTTTGCCCGACTCGACGACCTGCTCGACGACCTGCAGCGAGCCCGATCCCGGCCCAAGCGGCCGGCAAACCGACCGGAGGACCGATGACCGCCGACCGCCTGACCATCACCGCCCTCGGCGATCAGGAGATCGTCATCCGCCGCGCCTTCGCGGCGCCGCGCGCGCTCGTGTTCGAGGCCCTGACGACGCCGGCGCTCCTCCAGCGCTGGCTCTTCGGGCCCGCGGACTGGACCTTTCCGATCTGCGAGGTCGACCTCCGGGTCGGCGGCCGGTACCGGTACGTCTGGGAAAAGCCCAAGACCGGCCACCGGATGGAGATGACCGGGGTGTACCAGGAGATCGTCCCGCCGGAACGCCTGGTGACGACGGAGTCGTTCGACGACGACTGGACCAAGGGCGCCGCGGTCGCGACGCTGGTGCTGACGGAGAAGGACGGCGTCACCACGATGATCAACACCATCCGGTACAGTTCCCGGGAGGCCCGGGACGCCGTGCTCCAGAGCCCGATGGAACTCGGCCTCGTCGAAGGGTACGCCCGGCTGGACGGCCTCCTGAAAGGGCGGTCCGGCCGGACCTGATGACCGGCCGGCCTAACGCTCCGAACCTCGGAGGAGTGACGGAGGCGTGACCATGGCCGACAGCCTGGCTCCGCATCAACTGGCGCGCCTTGTTCGGGCGCTCGGTGGCTTGCTCGCTGCCGGATGTGCGGTCCAAGAGACTTCCGTCGTGCCGACCTCCCGCTGCGATTCGGCGAACGAGGTGCGTGCGGCCCTGTACCCGTTGGGGACATCGACCGACGCGGAAGAGGCGGACATCGCGAGTCGGGTACTGCCCGGCGGATTCGGTGGCCTGTACATGGACATCGAGCGGTCGACCCTTCGCGTCTCGCTCACCGATCCCAGCATGGGCGCCGAAGTCGGCCCGGCGCTCGACTCGCTCCTGACCTGCGGCGCCGCCTATCCCGGACGCGTCGGCACGGCGATCTCCCTGACACCGAAGGAGTTCGTGGCCGGTCGATTCACCGGCCAGCAACTCCAGGACTGGTTTCGAAGGCTCCAACCTGAAGTGGCCGCTCACGCGTGGGCCTTCGAGATCGACCCGATCCAGACTCAGCTCTGGATCGGGGTCCATGGTCCGGCCGATAGCGCGGTCGTCGTGGAAACAAGCACCCGACTCGAGATTCCTCGTGGCGGCCTTCAGATTGAGACGCCGCCATCCGATTCCGCCGCTGGGACCTTTCGGTTGGCGGATCGTGGCCTGGTCACTCAGGCGGTTGCCGGGGTTGGTTTCTACATCAGCCCAAGGCTGATCCACCGGAATCAACTGCCCCATCCAGTGTACCAGGACCGTTGTGCCGTCGGCGGGCAGCCAGGGAGAACCGAGCCCTTCGCGCGACTGGAACGGTGGGAAGGCTCGAGTTGGCGAGTCGTCTACCGGCCGTTCTGCGTCGCCGTGCTCTTGCTGAATCCCGTCGTCGTGCAGCCCGGAGGGGTCCGGGAGGACACCGTCGGCATCACCCATGTGACTCGACTGAACTCGAGGCCGACGTGGGACGTGATCCGCGTCGCCGGCACGTATCGACTGGTCGTTCCGCTCTTCCGATCGGCGGTTGGGTCGCCCCCAGTGCTTCGAGACCAGCTCCCCGACTCGGTCGGGAGGTCCGAGACGTTCCGTTTGCGGGTGCGGTGACCGGGCTCAATCAGTGCTTGGTTGGCACCGCCACATGGCGTACGTCGCTCGACAGATCCCATGTTTCCCGGAGCAGGTCACTGACCGGGATGCCGGCATCCCCCTCCTGCCGGACGCCGACCATCTGGGGCTCGGTGAGTCGGGATTTCTTCATGGCCTTCCTCCTTCGCCGGAGAAGTCTAGCCTCGAGCTGTCTCCCGGGAGGGGAAGCCTACGGGGGCGGAGAGTGAGACACAGACCCAATCCAACCCCAGCAGGCAAGCCATCTATTGTGATCACCCGCCATCGGGTTCTCGGAATCGCCAACCCAAGGAGCGCTCCAGCCCCGACACCTATAGCGGTGAACGCCGCGGCCGCGACGATCTTCGAACCCGCTGGAGCATCAGTCCCCGACGCTGACGTTGCTGTTCCGAGCGCTGCCGCACCGAGCCCAACGCCGCCGCCGATGACCGCACCGACCGCCGCTGAATTGGCGGAACCCGTGCTAACTTCCCAAAGGCGTACCAGGTCCCGCCTGATGGTAACTGTCCCACTGTCAGAGGTCCGCAGCACGACAACATCCGGTCCAAGTGCAAGCAGCCTCCCCGGTACGGCCTGGCGGTCAAGCAGCGTGATTCGGACCCACTCACCCTCCAACCGAGACGCCTGCGCTGTCAACACTTCGCTTGCCAGGCACGCAACCAGCGATGCCCCGATCAGCAACCGCATACCGGACAAGGCGCGGCGGTCGTGCGGCGCTAGCACCCCGGCCCTCTCATTCGGAGCGACAAGCTACCCGCAAAACGTCCGGAGTCAGCCGACTGGGTCCGAACCTCGATTACCATGTTACCAGCAAGTGGCGTGACCTCCGAAAGACTTATCGAGCCGGAAGCGGTCGCGGCGAAGGAGTTGTCGACCACTAACAGCACAGCTGCGCGGGCGGAGCGTCGGTCTTGGCACAGGCCGCCAGGAGCCGATGACGGCGAAAGCGGAACCGATGGCGTCGCGCATGGAACCTCCTGAGCTAGGTGCCTAACGACCACCCGCCGTCGCGCCACCCGACCCGACCAGCCAGTGCGAGAACCACTGCCGGAGCCGCCCCAGCCGATCGACCAGGAGCCACGGCTCGCCGGTCCGCGACAGATCGTGCGTCGACCGCGGATACCGAACGAACTCCACCGGCACCTTGAGCTTCTGGAGCGCCTGGAACCACTGCTCCGCGTCGCCCATCGGGGTCCGATGGTCTTCTTCCGACTGAACGATCAGCGTCGGGGTCCGGACCTTGTTGACGTGCCGGATCGGGGACAGCGAGTCGTACAGCGCCGGCCGCTCCCACGGCATCCCGTAGAACTCGAACTCGGTGAGCCCCGGCACGTCGGAGTAGCCCCACCACGACCACCAGTTGCTGATCATCCGGTCGGCCTGCGCCGCCTTGAACCGGTGGGTCTTGGTGGTGATCCACGCCGTCATGAACCCGCCGTACGAACCACCCGTCACCCCCATCCGGGTGGAATCGACGTCGGGCCGGGCGGCCGCGAGGTCCACCGCCTTCATCAGGTCCTGATAGTCCTCGAGCCCCCACCGGCCCCGGGTCGAATAGGTGAACGCGGCGCCATAGCCGCCCGAGCCGCGCGGGTTGGTGAAGAGGACCCACATACCCGCGCCGCTGATGTTGTGGAACTCGTCGAACCAGTTCTCGCCGTACGCCGCGTGCGGGCCGCCGTGGATGTAGAAGACCAGCGGATACTTCTTGCCGGGCTGGTACCCATGGGGCCGCTGGAGCCAGGCCTCGATCTCGAGCCCGCCCACGCTCTTGTAGGTGAACCGCTCCGCCTCCGGCCAGGCAATTTCCTGGTTCAGCCTGTCGTGGAACGCCGTCAGCTTCCGCTCGCCGGTGCCGTCGCCCCGGGCCACGTACAGCTCCCACGGACTGGTGACGCCGGTGCCGACGTACGCCAGGACCTGCCCGGCCTGATCGGTGCTGGCCCCCGGCAGCCGCCGCCGGCCCCCGACGATCTCCTTGATGGCCTTGGTGTCGGGATTGACCAGGTGGATCGCGTCCCGGCCACCGATCGACGCGCCCATCATGATCTCGCCACTCGGCAGCCACCGGAGCCAGTTCGGCTCGTAGGTCCAGTCACCCAGCACGTTGACCGGAGCGCCCCCGGCCGCCGGCACCACGAAGATCCGCTGCGACGTGGTCCGATTGAGCTGCGACACGTACGCCAACCGCGTCCCGTCGGGCGACCACTCGAGGTTGCCCTCGGCGCCGCTGGCCGTGGTCAGCCGGCGCGGCTCGCCGCCGGTGGCCGGGATGACGAAGATGTCGGCGTCGTTCCGGGGCGCCTCGGAGAGCTTCGGATCGTACTTGGCCCGCTGGAGCGAATCGCGCTCCGCCTGGGCCACCGAGTCCGGCCGGAGCTGGGCGTCGGCCACGAACGCGATCCACCGACCGTCCGGCGAGACGGCGACCTCGCGGTGCGAATAGACGGCGTTGGTGAGCTGCCGCTTGGGCCCGCCCGCCACCGGCCGGGTCCAGATCTGGGCCGGGTTCCAGCGGCGCGCCTCGCGCGGGCCCGGGATGAACCCGCGCCCGTTGAACTTGTAGCCGAGATCGGTGATGTGCCGACCGTCGAACCGGGCCGGATCGAGCGGTTTGGTGATGGCCTGGAACGGCGGCCGCGCCATCGGAGCCATCTTCTCGTACGGATCCTTCTGGGTCGAGTCGCGCTTCCAGGCGGTCGTGTCCGTATAGACGAGAGTCTGACCGTCGCTGGTCACCGAGCCCTCCGGCAGACTGTCGACCTCGAACGCCTCGCCCGCGGGACGATCCATCCGGAGCGCCCAGGTCCGGGCCTTGCTGCCGGGCCGGCTCGACGAGAACAGGAGCAGCTTGCCGTCGGGCGACCAGCGCGGTCCCGAACTCTCGAGGCTGGGCGACGTGAGCCGGATCGGATCGCCACCGGTGGTGGCCACCATCCAGATTTCGGAGTGACGCTTGTTCTCCGCCTCTTTCACCGTGGTGGTGGTGAACGCCACCCACCGCCCGTCCGGCGACACGGCCGGCCCCGACAGGGTCGTCAAGCGATACCAGTCCTGCGGCGTGAAGGCCCGCCCCTGCCCCGCCACCGGAGCCGCGGCGACCGCCACCGACACGCACGAAAGCACCAGCCAACGTCGATCCATAACCACCTCTAGAACGAGGGACTGACCGCGACGATCCATCGGAGGCCGAGCTTGCCGTCACCGACGGCCCCGCCGACCGACCGATCGGGATGGGAAACGAACAACGGAACATCGAACCGCGTGACGAAATTAGTCTGGCCGAGGGTGTGGGAAAAACGGATCCCGACCCCCGCGTCGCCGGCGACGGTGCCGGACCCGGCAAAGGAGAAGAATCCGTCCGTGACGGCCAGGTCGCCGAAGGCCGCCACCCGGACGTCCTGGAAGAGCCCGGGCCGGGCCCGTCGGAACACCGATCGATCCGCTTCGACGGTCAGGGCCGCGAGGGCCGTCACCGCCACATCGCGCTCGAGGCCGCGAACGTTGCCGCCGCCCGGCACCTGGAAGTGAACGTCGCCGGTCAGCAGCGCGTCGCGCGAGCGGACGAACGGATTGGTCAACTGCTGATAGGGATCGGCGCCCGCCAGGTAGAACCAGCGCTGCCGGACCGGATCGCCACTGCCCCCTTCCACCCAGCCCCCGAACACCCGGGCGCCGAGCGTCCCGCGGGAGCCGAGGGCTCGCCGCGCCGTGGCCTCGACGGTCACCCGCGAGTACCCCTGGACGTCGAAGCGATCGTCCGTATCGATGCCGGTCCCCCGATTCCGATACTCGATCCCGCCCCCGACCGAGACGGTGCCGTTCAGCCCCCACGGCCCCCGACGTCCGCTCGACCGGACGAACCAGTTGGCCTCCACCGTGCCAGCGTCCTCGTACAGCGCCGGATCGAGGAACTGGGTGTCGTAGGTGGCCACCCAGCGGACCGACCCGCCGTACGAGGTGGTGGGGCCGTACGTCAGGTGCCCGCGGGTCCGCTGCTCGAACCCGACGGCCACGCCATGGCGCCCCTCGACCCGGAACGCCTCCAGCGAGGTACCGAGGCGGGGCCGCGCCAGCCAGGTCGGGTTGCGGAGCCGGACGAACCAGTGCCCGGCCGAGGCATCCTGCTCGCAGCAGAGCCGGGTAGCCAGGCTCACTTCGGCGGTGAGCAATTGATGGCGGCCCTGATAGTTCGACCGGGTCCGCAACCCGACCATCACCCCGCCGGCATCGTTGTACCAGACGGTCGGCAGCAGCGCCTCGGCCATCCGGTCGCGATGCGCCCGAGTCGAAAAGACCCGGTCGAGATGCCAGTCGGTCCGGCCCCCGCCGGCCCAGCCCAGGAAGGTCTTCCGTTTCCGGTTGTCGAGCATGTTCCAGTCGTGCGAGCGGACCCGGGGATCGATCTCGACTTCGTCCGGCCGTCCGACCGTCCGCAGCTCGACCCATTGGCGCTCGGCCGCGCCGTCGACCCGGACCATGGCCGAGTCGGTCTTGCCCCGCACCACCACCTCGACGGGAAAGACGCCCGG
>JAEUJH010000703.1 GCA_016794825.1 Gemmatimonadota bacterium | reverse complement strand
TCCGAGGAGCTTCCTCAGCCTCATATCGCTTCTCCAGGTTCGGGGGCTACACGAAATCGACGGCGCCAGGAGCGGCGCGCGATGATTCGATCGAGAATGGGCCCTGCGTGCGGCATCGTCTGCCGACTTTGTATACAGACTCGTCGGACGAAGCTAGTAAACCGTCGGAACAGGCGCAAGCGGTTTGCTGGCTGATGTTTGGGAGTACGTGGCCGACCCGCGGCCAGGTTTCACCAGGTCCCCGCCTCCCCCCGCGACCCGATCACCATCCGCAGCCGTTTGGCCGCGTTACGCCAGTTGGTTCGGACCGCTTCCTGCGCGCCACGCCCGCTCCCGGTGGCAATCTCCGCCACGATGGCGCCGTGCTCGACCACCGAGGTCTGGATGGCCTCGTGCAGGGCGGTCTGATAGATCCGGATGTAGCGCTCGATCTGGGGTTTGATGGCGTCGTGCAGGGCAATCAGCCGAGGCCCGGCCGCCGCGTCGACATAGCGACGGTGAAAACGGGTGTCGAGCGCGAAGAGCTCGTCGCCCTTCTGGACCTTGGCGACGGCCGCGCGACGGTAGTGGTCGTTGATGTAGGTCAGGTCGGCCACCAGGGCCTGCCGGACCCCCGCCTCGAGCTCGGCGGCCCGCTCCGCGGCCAGCCCCTCGATCTCGGCCACCATGCTGAACAATTCCCGGGCATCCTCGCCCGTCAGCGGGGCCACCACCGGCCGGGTCCGCTTCCCGACGACGACACCGGTGACATACCCCTCCTGATGGAGCCGCTGCAGGGCGGCCCGAACCGAGGTCCGGCTCACCCCCAACCGGTCGACGATCTGGGCCTCGACCAGGCGGACGCCCGGCGCCACCCGGCCGCGGACGATCAGGTCGCGGATCCGTTCGTAGACCTCGCTGACCTTGGTTGGTCGGGCGCCGTTCTTGGGGGTCACGGGTTCAAACCTATCGATCGGGCTTCCATCGCGACAGCGGGTTCACGACCAGGTTTTCCAGGTGGCCTCGGCCGGACCGATGGTCAGCTGGTTCTGGCACCGCACCAACGGGAGCTTCAGGACCAGCGGCTCGTCGACCAGCTTGTCGAGCCAGGTCTGATCGGAATACCGGGCCGCGCCCCAGCCGAGTTCGGCGTAGCGTTTCGATGCCGGATCGATCAGGCTGCCGACCCCGAACTGCTGGGCGAACCGCTGGAGTTCACCCTTCGACGGCCCCCGCACCACGAAATCGACGAAATGGGTTTTGACCCGTCGCTCCGCGAAGAACCGGAGCGCGGCCCGGGTCTCGGCGCTTTTCTTGACCCCAAAGATCTGGACTTCCATGGCCGGAATTTACCGCCGACCCGGCCCAGACTGTACATTTCGACCGCGCGGCCAACAGCCGGTATCCGCCGCGCGTACAAAGCCAGTGCGAGCCGGGGCCCCGCCGGGGTGGCGGGGTGGCGCCGGCCGACTCCAGAGGAATCCGACGCATGAGAAGATCGTCCCCCGGATGGCTCGCGGCCATCGGCCTCGGGTTGTGGGCTTCGACGCCGAGTCCGGTCGTAGCGCAGGCCGGCACCTGGGCGCTGACCAACGCCCGGATCCAGACCGTCACCCAGGGCGTCATCGACAAGGGCACCCTGATCATCCGCAACGGCCTCATCGAGGCGGTCGGGGCCAACGTGCCGATTCCGCCCGACGCCCGGGTCCTCGACCTGGCCGGCCGGACCATCTCGCCCGGAATGATCGACCTCGCGTCGACGATCGCGAGCGGCCCGGCGGTTCCGGCCGCCGGTGCCGGCGCGGGTGGGGCGGCCGCGGCTGCCGCTGCCAACCCGAGTGCTCGGCCCGCGGGCTATGACCCCTCCGCGGCCGTGGCCGACGAACTCCGGCCCTCCGCCGCCGACCTCAAGGCCGCCCGCGACGCCGGGATCACCGCCGTGCTGCTGTCGGCTCAGCGGGGCGGCATTCGGGGTCAATCCGCCCTGGTGCCCACCCGGGACAGCCTCGAGCGGGCCGACGTGATCCGGGCCCCGGTGGCCATGCACTTCGGCTTCCAGGGCGCGCAGGGCACCTACCCGGCCACGCTCCTGGGCGTCATTGCCTACGAGCGGCAAACGCTCTACGACGCCCAGCGCTACGGCCTCGTGGCCGACCGTTATCGGACCAACCCGCGCGGCCTCGAACGGCCCGCCTTCGACCCCGGCCTCGAGGCGCTGGTGCCGGTGGTTCGCGGGACGCTGCCCACGTTCTTTGCGGCCAGCAACGAAAACGAGATCCGCCGGGCCGCCAAGATCGCGGCCGAGTTTCCCCTCAAGCTCACCGTGGTG
>JAEUJH010000604.1 GCA_016794825.1 Gemmatimonadota bacterium | reverse complement strand
CTCCGGATCGAGTTGGATGAGCTGAGCGAACCACTGGGCCGACTGCTTGGCCTGGTGCAGGTGAATCAGGACTGGATCGAGCATCGTGTTACCCTCGCTTGCGCCGCCGGATCCCCCGGCCCAGCCGGCACTCAGAGCCTAACTATCGGACCGCGCTGCCCACACTTAACGCCCATCCGCAAGAAAGGTTCCAATTGCCGAACCCCTCAGGACCACCGCCAGGAGCCCCCCGCTCCCACCAGCGAATTCCTCTGGGAATCCAACCTCTTACGCCGACCACCGGGCCAAACGGCGGCGGGGCCAACCAAGGTTTTCTCCCAGCATCAACGCCTCGACGATTCGTGGGCAGAACGCCACACCTCGGGACCCTTGTGTCGATCCGTCATGGCCATCGGGACGAAACGTCATGTGCAGCGCGCGGCACCCGACGGTTAGATTGAGTCGCCCGCCACGAACCGAACCGACATTGCGAACCTCGATGAACTCCGGACGCGTCGCCGCCGTCGTCGCCACCGCCCTGGTTACCGCCTGCCAGGTCGTTTCGTACCCACCCGCGCAGGCCCGTCAGGACGGGGGCCCGGTGGCCACCCGCGGGGTGGTGAGCCACGAGGCCCGATCCCAACTCCGGATCTACCGCGACGCCGCGGGGTGCGAGTCCGTCCAGACGGTCAACCGGCAGTTCCGCCTGGCCACCGTGGTCGGGGCCGCCGGCCCCGCGCGGCGGGTCGTCGAAGAGAGCTACGACGTCCGTCACTGCCTCACGTCCGAGAGCGCAAGCTCGGAGGCCACCATCACGGTCTGGTTGCCCGACGGCAACGCGACCGTACCACTGTTCCGGATCACCGGGCGGGGGGCTGAAGGGGCCCCGTCGGGGAACCTCTATCGGATGACCAACCGCGGCTGCTGTGGCAGCCAGGACCTGGCGACCTACTTCAGCCTGCTCACGGGCCGGATGCTCTTCGCGAGCAGCCTCCCGCCCCGCTCGCTCGAGGTGGCCAACACCAGGACCATTCGGTACCTGGCCCTCCACGACACCTTCTCGGCCGCCGAGCTCCCGGAGCGGGCTGGCGATTCCACGGTGGTGGCGGTCCTGCAGTGGGGCGACGACGAAACGCCGGCACGTCGGTACCTGATCCGGGCCGAGCGGCCCGAAGCTTTTGCCGGTTCCACGATCCGATTTCACCGGGACGGGAGGATCCTGCCGGACACCGCACTGGTCCTGTTTCCGGAGCGGCCGACCGGCCGGCTCATGGCCGAGGTGGAGTTGGTCGCCCCGACCTCGAATCGGGTCCTGCGGTTCCAGATCCCGATCGAGGGCACCGAGCTTCGAACCGACCGGGCCACCCTCCCCCCCGGGGTGACCCTGACCGGCGGCTCGTGAGCGCCGAGCTGCTCCTCCGGGCCGGCGCCCACCCGATCATCGGGCATCGGGGCGCGTCGGGCCTGGCGCCGGAGAACACGATCGCCTCCTTCGACCTGGCCCTCGAGCAGGGCGCCGAGGCGTTCGAGTTCGACCTCCGGATGACCCGGGACGGCGTCCCGGTGGTGTTCCACGACCCGACCCTCGATCGGACCACCGACGGCAAAGGCCCCCTCCTCGATCGAGCCCTGGCGGACCTCCCACGCTTCGACGCGGGCGCCCGGTTCTCGGCCGACGGGGGCCGCACCTTCCCCTTCCGGGGTCAGGGGGTGCGGATCCCCACCCTGGCCGAGATGCTGGCCCGGTACCCCCAGGTGCCGTTCCTGATCGAGCTCAAGGAGGTCGGCGCCGCGGGGCCGGCCGTCGAGGAAATTGCCCGAGCCGGGGCGGAAAACCGGGTGGTGGTCGCCTCCTTCCACGACCAGGCGGTCGCGCCGTTCCGGCGCCGCCCGTTCCATCCGGGTGCCTCCCGGCCGGAGATCGTCCGCCTGGCGGCCGGGGCCCTGGTTGGACACGCGGTCGACGACCCCGCCGAGCTCTATGCCGTGCCCGACCGGTATCGCGACCTGATCCCGGTCCCCACCCGCCGGTTCGTGGCGGCGGCCACCCGGCTCGGCAAGCCGGTCCATGTCTGGACGGTCAACGACCCGGAGCGTGCCAATCGGCTCTGGGACGTCGGCTGCTCGGGGATGATCACCAACTTCCCGGGCCTCCTCCTGGCGGCCCGGCGGAGCCGGTTCGGGAGCTGACCGCTCAAGCAACTCCCCCCGTCGGGCGATACTCAAGGCATGTCGATCACCCCGGTCCTCCTCAACCGTTATACCCAGGACCTCTCCTCGGATTCGAGGGGGCTGGCCCGGTACATCGGCAACCTCGAGGAGGGCCGGTCCAAGGTCTCGGTCAACAGCTCCCTGTCGGTCGGCGACAAGGCGGACTTCTTCCGGTTCCGGGTCACCAGCGATCAGTTCGTTCGGCTCTCGACGGGCGAGCTGGTGGGCGAAAAGGGGAAAGGCGTCGAGGTCGCCAAGAAGGACACGGTCCGGTATCAACTGTTCAGCGCGTCCGGCCAGGTGGTGGCCGACTCGGACAGCGGCGCCGGCGAGGCCTACGACAACTGGGTCGCCCTCAACTCGGGCAAGAACCTCGAGCTGACCCGCGGGACCTACGCGCTCAAGGTGGCCCGGGGCACCGAGGCGATCAACGCCAAGGAATACGTCTACTCGTTCACGTTCAAGAGCGGCGTCGAGGCGATCGCCGACGACGCGGCGGAGACGGCGAGTCGCGAGTTCCTGACGACCGAGCGGCCCGCCGCCGGGTTGACCTACGACCAGACCGGCGGCACCGCCGCGGTCCTCGGTCTGTTCACGGACGTCCGGGTGTTCTGACCCGGGCCAGGTCGGCCACCAGGGCCCTTGGGCTGGGTGGCCGTCCGAGCACTCGCCGCAGCACCAGGGCCGCGGGAACCGCGGCGCCGAAGCGGAAGACCTCCTCCGAAACCTGTCGATACCAGTTCGACCGCCCGACGCCGATGGCGCCGTGGCGCCGCGCCAGCGCGGCGCGCAGGTCCGCCACCAGGAACGCGCCCAGGGCGTAGTTCAGCATGTAGCCCGGGCTCTCGATCAGCTGCCCCCGCATGGCCCACCACGACAGTTCGGGATGGGGACGGATCCGGAGATACCGCGAGGTGATGTCGGTCCAGACTCGATTCGGGCTCGGCGCCCCGGGACGGTGGACCCGGAACTCGAACAGCGCCCAGGCCATGTCCAGCATGATCCCGGCGTACTTGGCCCGAATCGACTCGGCGAGCGGAACGGAATCGCCGAGATAGGCCTGCTGCCAGGCCGGCTCGAACATCTCGAGCGTCGCCAGGTCGGCAATGCCCTCGGTGAAGGTGTCGCTGTCGGGCCAATCGTGGAACGCGGGTCTGGTCCGGATGGCGGCGATGTGAACGGCGTGGCCGGTTTCGTGGAGCAGTTCGTTCAGGTTTCCGAACCCACCGATCCGGTAGGAGGCGAACACCCAGGGTTCGGCCCGTTCCCATCGGCCGTCGCGCTCCACCGCCCGGGCTCCGAAGTCGGTGAACGCGATCGGGTACTTGCCAGGCCGGGGTTCGATGTCGTAGCGAACCCCGATGGCGTCGGGGTCCGCGCCGAGGGCGCGATAGAACCGATGGTTAAGGGCCAGCAGCGAGTCGCGAGGGATCCGGGGTTCGAGGCGGCGATCGGCCCGACCGACGAAGTGGTAGTAGTCCCACGGTTCGAAGGTCGAGTCGGGCAGCGTCCGCCGCCAGCGTTCGAGCGCCTGAACCAGCCATCCCTCCACCGCGGCCGCCGAGAGTCCGTACGCCTGGCCCCGCCGTGCCATCGGGGTCGGGCCTCCGGCCCAGCGCGCCATCCGCAGGGTCACGAGCCGCCGGTAGGGCGCGTCGGGTTCATCGTGATCGTTGACGCTGCTCCACACCTGGTCGAGCGCGCGGAACAACGCCTCCCGGCGGGTCCGATCGTCAGTGGTGCCCAGGCGGGAAAGGATGGACAGCCGATCGAGGGTATCGGCTCCGACGACGATCGAGCCGGCGGCCACGGAGTAGCAGGCGAAGATCGCGGCCTCGAGGCCGTCGACGGTCGAATCGGCGGCGGCCGGAGGTCGGCATCCCGGTGCCACCGGGTCGCCGGCCTCGGCGGTCGAGGTGCCATCGCCGCGTGGGGCGCGCCGGCGCCAGGCCCGGATTGCCCGTTCCGCCCGGGCGTCGTCGCCGGCCAACCGGGCAGCGCCAGGCTGGGCCAGTGACGAATCGAGCCGCGCCAACGAGGAGTCGAGCCGCGCGAGCGCCGCGGCGTACTCCCGCTCGAGGTCCGCCATCGAGACCCCGTGGATCGAACGCTCGACCGCGCGCGACCGGGTCACCGACAGCTGATCGGCCCAGTAGCGGGCCTCGTCGAAGCGGACTTCGACCGACTCGATCGGGCGCGGCGGGGCCTGAGCCGGAACGGAACAAGGGGCAATGCCGACGACCGAAATCGCGACGGCGAGCAGGCGGCGCATGGCTTCCACGGCGGGAGAGTCGGGGGTAATGTAGTCGGGCCCCCTCGAGGAGAACGTCGAAATGCGCGCCCTGCTCCGCCTGTCCGCCGTGCTGCTGCCGGGAGCGACCTTCGCCGCCACGGTCGTGGCCCAGGTTCCTCCAACGGGCCCGATTCAGGAATGGCAGGTTCCGTGGGAAAAGAGCCGCCCCCGCGACCCCGCGGTGGCTCCCGACGGGCGGATCTGGTTCGTGGGGCAGGCCGGCAACTACGTCGCCCGGCTCGATCCGCGATCCGGCAAGTTCGAGCAGTTTGCGATCGATCCCGGAACGCACCCGCATAACGTCGTGATCGATCCGGCCGGCAACGCCTGGTATGCCGGCAACATGAACGGGATGGTCGGCCGGATCGACGGGCGCACCGGCGTGATCACCCGGTATCCGATGCCCGACAGTGCCGCCCGGGACCCGCATACCCTGACGTTCGACGGCCGCGGCGATCTCTGGTTCACGGTGCAGAACGGGAACTTCGTCGGCAAACTGGTCGCCGCCACGGGAGCGATCACCCTGGTCCCGATGGTGACGCCCCGGTCCCGTCCCTACGGCATCGTCATCGATCGCTCCAACCGACCCTGGTTCGTCCTGTTCGGGACCAACAAGGTCGGGACCGTCGACCCGGCGACGATGGCACTCCGCGAGTACCCGCTGCCGAACCCCCAGACCCGGCCACGCCGGATCGCGTTGACCTCCGACGGCATGATCTGGTATGGCGACTATACCCAGGGCGTTCTCGGCCGCCTCGACCCCCGCACCGGCGCGACGCGTGAGTGGCCCCTGCCGAGCGGGCGGGTATCCCTGCCCTACGCCATGACGTCCGACGACGAAGATCGGATCTGGACGGTGGAGACCGGGGTTCAGCCGAACCGGCTGGTGGCGTTCGATCCCAGGACCGAGAAGTTCCTGAGCCCGCAGCCGATCCCGAGTGGCGGCGGAACCATCCGGCACATGGTCTTCGACACCAGGTCGCGGATGATCTGGTTTGGTACCGACGTGGGGACCGTCGGTCGGGCCGACGTGGGCAAGCTGAGCAAGCCGACGGCGTGAGCCTGCTCGGTGGCGGGTCAGGGCGCCAAGGTCGCGGGCGCCGCGCCTAACTCGACGGACGCCGCCCGATCAGGTCCACCGGAAGCCGGCGAACTCGAAGCCCCGTGGCGTTGAAGACGGCGTTGGCGACGGCGGCGCCGATTCCGATCGTGCCGATCTCGCCCACGCCGCGGGCGCCCAGCGGACTGGCGTGGGGATCGAACTCCGGCACGAACAGGGCCTCGACGGCGCCGACGTCGGCATGGGTCGGAACCCGATACCCCCCGAAGCCCTTGGCCACGAACCGACCGGTGTTCGGATCGACCCGCGACTCCTCCAGCAGCGCCTGCCCGATCCCCCAGATCATCCCGCCGATGGCCTGACTCCGGGCGGTGATCGGATTGATGATCCGCCCCGCGCTGTAGACGCCGAGGGCCCGGGTTACCCGCGGCATCGGGAATCGGGGATCGACCCGGACCTCCACGAACACCGCTCCGTAGGCGTTCATCGCCCAGGCCGCGTCCTGGCGGCGCGGAGCCCAGCTCCCTTCCTCGCTGACTCGATCGAGTCGGTGCAGCGCCAGCAGGTCGGGATACTCGCGGGCCTCGAGTCCCGGTTCGCCCGCCAGGGTGTCGAGCCGGGCCTTGAGCTTGAGGGCGGCGTCCCGCACGGCGGAGCCGACGCCCATCGTGGTGGCCGAGCCGAACGTTCCGCCGGCTTCGGGCAGCGTGGTGTCGGCCAACGCCACCCGCACCCGCTCCGGCTCGACGCCGAGGTGCTCGGCCACGATCTGCGGCAGAATCGTGCCGACACCGGTGCCGATTTCGTGCGCGGCGGATTCGACCAGCACCGAGCCGTCCCGATGGAGCGACACCCGGGCGGACGCGCCGAATCGAAAGGTCGACATCAGGGCGCTGGCCATCCCCATGCCCACCAGGAGCCCTCCCTCCCGCCGGGTCCCGGTCACCGCCGGCCGCTCGGCCCACCCGAACCGCTCCGCGCCGAGCCGATAACAGGCCAGGAGTTCCTTGCTCGAGAACGGCTTGCCGCTGGTCGGATCGGCGTCGGCGTGGTTCCGGATCCGGAGTTCGACCGGGTCGAGGCCGAGCGCCTGCGCCAGTTCGTCCATGGCGATCTCGAGCCCGACCATCCCGGGGCCCTCGTGCGGCGCCCGCATGAACGTGGGCTGCGGCCGGTCGAGCCGGACGATCCGATCGACCGTTTCGATGTTGGGGCAGGCGTACATCGTCCGGGAGCCGAGGGTGGCGTGCTCGACGTAGTCGTCGGTTCGGGCCGCGGCGCTCCAGCCGAGGTGGCGGACCGCGGTCAGGCGGCCGTCCCGGCGGGCGCCTAACGTGACGTCCTGAACGGTGGCCGGCTGGTGGCCGTGGGCGGTGAAGGTCTGGCTCCGGGGCAGGACGATCCGGACCGGGCGCCCGATGACCCGCGCGGCCGCGGCCGCCAGGATCTCGTGCCCCCAGACCGACCCCTTGGCGCCGAACCCGCCGCCCACGAAAACCGATCGGACCCGGACCCGTTCCGCTTCCAGCCCGAACGCCTGCGCCAGCGCCGCGCGGACCCCGAACACCCACTGGGTCGAGGTGACGACCTCGAGGCCGTCGCCCCGCCAGTCGGCCACGGTGACGGAGGGCTCGAGCGCGGCGTGGTGGCGGTCGGCGGTGGCGTAGCGGGCCGTCACCATCACGTCGGCTTCCGCGAGGCCCTGCTCCACCGATCCAACGGCGGTCCGGCCCGGCGCCCAATCCTGGATTTCCTCGCCGACTTGGAGCGAGGTCTCGAGGTCGACCCGCACCGGTGCCGGTTCCACCCGGATCCCGATGAGCCGGGCGGCCGCGGCGGCCGCGACGCGATCGTCGGCCAGGATCAGCGCCACCGGCTGACCCTCGTGCCCGACCTGATCGTTCATCAGCGGCACCGTGGCCTGGCCGGCGGCCCAATGATCGAGCGGGCCGATCGAGGGGAGTTCGCCTGGCTTGAAGATCCGGACGACCCCGGGAACTCGACTGGCGGCCGCCAGATCGAGCTCGACGACCCGCCCGGGTCCGGTCGGCGTCGGCACCAGCAGGCCCTCCACTACCCCAGGCCATTCCAGATCCGCGGCGAACCGGGCCGCTCCGGTGACCTTGGCGACGCCGTCCTGACGGGGGAACGGAGCGCCGATCGTCATGCGGCACCTCCGGCCGCCAGCAGGACATCGACGGCCAGGCGGCCGACCAGTTCGACCTTGAAGGCATTCCCGGCAAGCGGCGTGGCCAGCGCCAGTTCCGCCTCGACCGCGGCCGCCACGCCGATCGGCTCCAACGGCTTGCCGATCAGGGCCGCCTCGGCGCCGCGGCAGCGCCGGGGCGATGGCGCCACGCCACCCAGCACCAGCCGCGCTCCGGTCACGACGCCATCGACCACCTGGCAGGCGGCCGCCGCCGACACCAGCGCAAAGTCGAACCCGGCCCGCTCCCGGATCTTCCGATAGGCGGCGGTCCGCGCCGTTGGCTGGAGCGGGACGACGATCTCGGTGACGAGTTCGCCGGGTCGAAGC
>JAEUJH010000575.1 GCA_016794825.1 Gemmatimonadota bacterium | reverse complement strand
CTGTCATCGGTCGACGTCGGCTTCGACCCGAATCGGGTCCTGACCTTCCGGGTCAACCCGGCGGACGCCGACGCCGCGGCGCGCGACCCGATGGGCTTCAAGACCCGGGTCCTGGCGGCTCTCCGAGACCTGCCGGGTGTCGATGCGGCCGGGGTGAACACCTGCGCGCCGCTCACGGGGCAGTGCGGCTCGAGCGTGGTCGTCAGCGCCGGCTCCGGACGCCTGGAAGGCCCGGAGATCGGCGTTCATGTCGTCGACGGTGGCTATTTCGACGCGCTCCGGATGCCGCTCGTCGCGGGTCGGTCGTTCGGTCCGGAGGATCGCCCGGGGTCGGCCCGGGTCGCGATCGTCAATGCCCGAGCGGCCCGCCGGCTCTGGCCGGGTGCCGATCCGATCGGGCAACGGATCGCGGTGGCCACCGCGTACTTCGCCGGTGGCGACTCGATGGCCACCGTGGTCGGCGTCGTCGGCGACGTTCGCTATCAGGCGGTCGAGGCCCCGGCGGCGTTCGACGTGTACCTGCCGGCGCTCCAGCGGTCGCGCGGGTCGACGATGTTCTTCGTGCGGACGACGGGCGACGGCGACCCGAACGCCCTGCTGCCGTCGGTGCGGGAGGCGGTCCGTCAGGCGGATCCAGGCCTGCCGGTCTATGGGGTTCGGCAACTCGCCGACGTCGCGGCCGCGGCCACGGCCAGGACCCGGTTTCTCACGGTGGTACTCAGCGTGTTCTCGGTGCTCGCGGTTGGTCTGGCGGTCATCGGGGTCTATGGGGTGGTGGCCTTTGCGGTGCGCGCCCGGGGGAAGGAGATCAGCATCCGCCTCGCGATCGGCGCGGCGCCTGGTGGCGTCGTCCGCCTCATCGTCATGGAGCACCTCCGACCGGTCGTGGTGGGAATTGTCGCGGGGAGTGTGGTGGCCGCCGCGCTGACCCGGCTGGTGGCGGCACTGCTCTACGACGTGCCCCCGCGCGACGGGGCCACCTTCGGCGTGGCGGTGCTGGCCCTTGCCGCGGCGGGCCTGTTGGCCTGCTGGTGGCCGGCCCGGCGCGCGGCGCGGGCCGACCCGGTCGGGGCGCTCAAGGGCGACGGTTAGGCGGGACCGGCCAGGGAGGCGGGTAGGCGGGACGGGCCAGCGAGGCGGGCCGCCCGGATGGCGGCCGGTTCGATGCGGTAGAGCCGGGCGGCACGACGCGTTCCGGCGCGGGGAAAGGCGGGGCGACCGGTCCGGGAATCCGGGGCGGCGCTTGACAGTCGCGGGGCCGGGCCCCGACCTTCCCCCCATCCATGATCAAACGAATCCTCCTCGCCGTCAGCGGCCTCCTCATTGCCGGGGCCGGTAGCTTCGCCGCCAGTCGCCGGATTGGCTCGCTGCCCCCGCTCGGCCCGTTGCTCGATCCAGCCGGCGGGATCTGGGCCGTCGCCCGAGCGGCCGAACCCCTTGGCAATCAGACGATCGCCGCGCCGATCTTCGACCAGCCCGTCGAGGTCGTCGTCGATGAGCGCGGCGTTCCCCACGTGTACGCCGCCACCGACGTCGACGCGTACCGCGCCCTCGGCTTCATGGTGGCCCGGGATCGGTTGTTCCAGCTCGAACTCCAGACCCGAGCCGGGGCGGGCACGCTGACCGAACTCGTCGGGCCCGCGGCGCTCGAGTCCGATCGGACTGCCCGCCGCCTTGGCTTCGGCCGGATGGTGGAGCAGCGGATCGCCACGATCGACACGGCCAGCCGGGGGTATCGTGCCGTCGCGGCCTACGCCCAGGGGGTCAACGCCTGGATCGACCGGATGCGTCCCGCCGATCTGCCGCTCGAGTACCGCCTTCTCGGCGCCCGTCCGGCCCGATGGGCACCCGCCAACTCCTATTACCTGATGGCGCGGATGGCCCTGACCCTGGCCGAGAACGACGCCTCGCTCCTCAAGGCCCGGGCGGCGGCCCAGGTCGGCTGGCCGGCCGCCGAGGCGTTGTTCCCGATCAACTCACCGATTCAGGAA
>JAEUJH010000537.1 GCA_016794825.1 Gemmatimonadota bacterium | reverse complement strand
CCCTTCATGACCTCGTTCCACTTCGCCGACCCCGGAGCCGCGGCCTGGCGCCAGAGCCGGCCCGCCTGCCCGAACCGGTGCGACTCGTCCTGATAGTTGTAGTCGACCGGATAGTCCTGGATGGTGCGGTCGGCAAAGAGGCTTTCCGGGAGCCCGTACCAGTGCTCGAGCGTGGTCAGGCCCGCCTTGGCCGCCTGGAGGGCGTTGAACCGGGCCACCATCAGCTGGCTCAGGTGCGCCGCCACGCCCAGTCCCTGCCGCTTGGCCTCGGTCAGGAGCGTGGTCATCAGCTCGGGATCGAGCGCCAGCACCTTGAACCCGTCCGCGCCCTTTTCCGCGGTCCACGCGACGAACTTCCGGAAGTCATCCGGCGTCTGCAGCGCGCCCGGGTACCCGCCGCCGACCGACAGGCCCATCGCGCCCGGGTTGGCCACCGCCGCGATGTAGGCAAAGATCCGCGGCGCCACGATCCGGTTGGCGGCACTCCGGGCCCGCGCCTCCAGGCACCAGTCGACGCCGTTGAGGCAGCCGGGATCGCGAATGGTGGTGACCCCGTGCGCCAGCCACAGTTTGTAGACGTACTCGGCCGACGCGCCCTGATCGGTGCCGCCCATGTGGGCGTGGGTGTCGACGAAACCCGGCAGGACGTACATCCCGGTCGCGTCGATTTCGCGTCCGCCGCCCTTCGGCCGTCCCTGGGGGTCGATCGCCACCTTCGGATAGCCGACCGTGGCCACCTGGACGATCCGGTTCCCCTCGATGACGATGTCGGCCGGACCGAACGGTGGCGCGCCGGTCCCGTCGATGATGGTCACGCCGCGGATCACCAACCGCTGGAAGGGACCTTCCCCTTCGCCGGCCCGCCGATCCGGGGCCTGCGGCATCGTCCGTTCCTGTGCCGCCGCGATCCCCCTGCCACCGAACAACGTCAGCGCGACCAGCGCCATGGTCAGTCGCATGAAGCCCTCTCCAGATATGGTGCCGAGATGCGCCGGATCCGGCGCGGGAACGACCGTCACAACGTAAACGGTCGCCGGCCGATTGCGAGGCGGGCCCGGCGGTGTACCTTCCCCGCCCATGTCCTGGCTCTCCTCGATCGGTGTCGCCATCCTGACCGGCGTCGTCGGCATGCTGGTGAGCGGCTTCATCGCCAACCTGGCCGTCGGCTGGTACCGGATTTCCTCATTCGAGGGCGGCTCCGGCTACTTCGTGGTCGGCATGGCGCTCCTTGGCCTGATCGGCGGCGCCGTCATCGGCATCGTCGCCGCCCGCTTCGTGGCGGCCGGCGCCGAACCCGGGTTCCTCAAGGCGCTCGGTGCCGGGGTCGGCACGGTCGGAATCCTCGGCCTCACGATCGGCGGCGGCGCCCGGCTGCTGGCGGACATCCCGCCCACCATCGACGGCGAGCCCCTCCTGCTGGCGGTCGAACTCCGGTGGCCCGCCGCCGACTCGACCGACCCCGCCTCCTATCCCGGCCTCGGCTACACCCGACTCGGCACCGGATTCGGTCGCGTCATCCGCGACAGCCGGGAGGGACCGCTCTTCGTCGACCAGGCCCGCAAGGAAGAAGGCCGCTGGGTGGTCCCCGGCCTCGTGTCGATCTTTACCAGCCGCGGAGAACGGATCCTCGACGTCGGGATCGGCGAGAAGCTGCTGGGCGGGTTCATCATCAAGCTCCCCCGGAACCCGGGACCCAAGGACCGCGAGTGGAGCGAGTGGTATCCCCGAGCCAAGCCCGGCTCGCCGCCGCTTCCCGACGGGTTCACCTATCGATTCCGCGTCATCCTCGCCACCGAAGTCGG
>JAEUJH010000515.1 GCA_016794825.1 Gemmatimonadota bacterium | reverse complement strand
GGATGTAGTCTTCCTGGTCGAAGGCAAGTCGATCAAGCACCACGCGGAGCATTTCGGAACCCAGTGACGACGGCGGCCCAGACCTCCCCCAAAGACCCCACCCCCGACGGCGGCACGCCCGAGCGCATTGCCGCCATCGACGTCGGTTCCAATTCGATCCGGTTGTCCGTCGCCGAGTACGATCAGGTCCGCGGACTTCGCATCATCGACGAGGTCAAGGACCAGCCCCGCCTGGCGTCCGGCCTGGCGGCCACCGGCCACCTCGATCCCGACGCCATGGACCGCGCCATCCTGGCGCTCCGCCGGATGCGGGAGGTCACCGACCGGCGGGGGGTCACCAAGATCCGCGCCGTGGCCACCTCGGCCGTCCGGGAGGCCCGGAACGGCGCGCTCTTCGTCAAGCGAGTCCGGAAGGAAACCGGCATCACGCTCGACGTCATCGAGGGCGACGCCGAAGCCAACCTCTCCTACCGCTCGGTCGCTCATCACTTTTCCCTGGTCGATCGGCGCGCCCTGATCGCCGACATCGGGGGCGGCAGCCTGGAGCTGATCGGCGCGGTCAACGGCCTCGTCGAATTGACCAGTTCGCTGCCGCTCGGTGCCGTCCGCCTGACCGAAATGTGGCTCCCGGGCGAACGCTCCACCCCCCGCGAGGTGGCCAGCCTCCGCGCCTGGGTACGGAAACGCCTCAAGAAGACGGTATCCGACCGCGACTGGGCGGCGGCCACCATCATCGGCTCCGGGGGCACCTTCACCAACCTCGGCCGGATGGCCCGGGCCCGGCGCGGATTCGACGTCGCCGAGGCGGTCCACGGCGAGTCGGTATCCACCGGCGAAGTGGAGCAGTTGCTGGAGTGGCTCTCCACCAAGACCTCGGCCGAGCGGGCCCAGGTGCCGGGGCTCAACCCCCAGCGCGCCGACATCATTCTGGCAGGCCTGTCGGTAACGGCCGAGCTGCTCGACCTGACCGGCGCCCGCGGCATCACGGTCAGCGGGTACGGCCTCCGTGAGGGGCTCCTGCTCGAGATGGTGGGCGACGACCGGGCCCTGACGGTCGATCCCCTCCGCGCCATGCGGGAATTCGTCGATCGGTGCCAGGGCGACCGGCGGCATGTCGAACAGGTCCGGGTCCTGGCCCTGACCCTCTTCGACCGGCTCCGCGACGCCCTCGGCGCTGATCCGTCGGAGCGGCCGCTGCTCGAGGCCGCGAGCCTCCTCCACGACGTGGGCCAGGTGGTGAGCTACCGAGGGCACCACAAGCACAGCTACCAGCTCATCCTCCACGCCGAGCGACTGTCGATGACCGCCCGCGACCGGCATCTGGTCGCCCTGATCAGCCGCTATCACCGGAAGAAGGGCCCCAGCAAGAAACACCCGGAGTTCCTCCGCCTGTCGGAGGACGACCGGGCCGTGGTCCGCCGCCTGGCCGGCCTCCTCCGAGTGGCCGACGGCCTCGACCGGGGCCACGCCGCCATCGTCGATCAGGTCACCACCCGCCTGACCAAGGATCAATTGTCGATCCGGGTGTCGCCGCGGCGGGCCGGGGCCGATCTGTCTCTCGAAGTGTGGGGGGCGTCTCGGAAGGCCGATGTGCTCGAGCGGGTGCTCGATCGGCGGGTGGTGCTGGCGGTGGCCTCGCCCTAGCAGGTCAGC
>JAEUJH010000494.1 GCA_016794825.1 Gemmatimonadota bacterium | reverse complement strand
CTGACGCGCGATGGCCACGCCAAGCAGGCCGCGCAGGTGGGCCTTGTCGGGATGGTCGTCCGGCATCGGCTTCCACAGATCGACCGCCTCGCGCAAAGCCGCTTCCGCCTCGGCCGGCCGGGCCTGCTCGAGGCGGACGAGTCCGATCCCGCGGAGTGCCGAGCCCATCGACATCGGATCGCCGGCGCTCCGGCGGTAAATGGCGAGCGACTCCTGATAGTAGCGCTCGGCGCCAGCCAGATCTGGCTTTCGGAACAGGAGATCTCCCAGGGTCCGGAGATCGTACGCGACGTAGGGATGATCGGGATTCTGGAGGGCGTCGATCCGACGGGCATCGAGAATCACCGATTCGGCCTCGTCGAACCGGCCCATGGCTCCGAGGGTTCGCCCCAAGTTGACCAGCGCGGTCGACATTCGGGGGCTGTCGGGGCCGAACAGATTCCGATTGAGGGAGACGACGGCCCGATACAGTGACTCCGCCGGCGCCAACTGCCCTCGCTGCTCGAGCAGCACCGCGAGGTTGTTCATCACGAAGGCGGTCAGCGGATTGTCGGGGCCGATTTTTTCTCGGCGGGTGGCGAAGGCGCGGCGAAGGAGTGATTCGGCCTCCTCAGCCCGACCGAGCTGCATGGCGATCACGCCCAGAGCGTTCTGGCTCTCCGCGGTCTCGATGTGGTCCGGCCCGAACAACCGGGTTCGCATGGCCAGGCCAAGGCGGGAAACGCTGTCGGCCGGACCGAGTTGACCCGCGTTGAACATGATCCAGCCGAGATTGTAGAGACCGAGGGCCCGGGTCTGATCGTCGTCCGGTTCGATCGCATCGAGGATCTCGACGGCGCGGTGCTGCACGGCCAGGGCGGAGTCGTAGATGCCCTTGTCGTGATACCACTCGCTCAGGGCCATCAGCGACTGCGCCACCTCCTTCGACCGGGAGCCCCCGATTTCCTCGCGGATCGTCAGGGCCCGGTCGAAGAACCGCCGGGCCGAGTCCTGCAACCCGAGCTTGATGTACGCCTGGCCGATGGTGTGCATCATCGTCGCCTGGATCTCGGGCTGATCGCCCAGGCTGTCGGCCACCCGCTGCGCGCCCCGATGGAGCAGGTCGACCGCGGAAATCATCTCGCCCCGGGTCTGCTCCGGATTGGCCAGTTCGAAGACGCTGGTGAGAAACGCGGTCACGTGCTCGGCCTTGGCCTGCTCGGCCACGGCGCGGTTTCGTTCCTGCGTTACTCGGACGGTGTAGAACGCCACCGCGGCCACCAGCGCCACCAGCGCGGCGGCCGAGGCCGCCACCCCAATCCGGTGGCGCCGGGCAAACTTGGCCGCCCGATAGCCGAGGGTGTCGGGGCGAGCCGCCACCGGGAGTCCCTCGAGATATCGACCGAGGTCGGCGCCGAGGTCGCCGGCGGAACGGTAGCGCCGCTCCGGCTCCTTGCGGAGCGCCATGAGCAGGATGGCGTCGAGATCGCCGGCAAACGTCCGGCGGAGCTGTTCGGTCGAGGTGGCTCGACGGGCGGCCAGCTCGGCCGCGCCACCGGTCGTGACCGCGGCGCTCGGCCGGGTCACCGGTGTCTCGGTGATCATCCGCACCAGATCGGCGGGCGAACGCGCGTCCTCCACGGGGTATGGGGCCCGACCCGTCAGGATCTCGTAGGCCACCACGCCGAGCGAATAGACGTCGCTGGCCGTGGTGATGTGCTCGCCCGCGATCTGCTCGGGGCTCGCGTACGCCGGGGTCAGGAGGCGAAAGGCGGTGCGCGTGGCGTCGGGGTGGTCGGTGTCGTCGAGCAGCTTGGCGATCCCGAAATCGAGCAACTTCGGGGTTCCATCCGCCGTCACCAGGATGTTCCCCGGCTTGATGTCGCGGTGGATGACCAGGTTGCGGTTGGCGTGCTCGACCGCGTCGGCCAACTGGCGAATCAGCTGGATCCGTCCCGGGATGTCGAGCCGGCGCTCGTCGCAGTAGCGATCGATCCGGAGACCCTCGACGTACTCCATGACGACGTACGGCGTGCCGCGCTCGGTGGTCCCACCGTCGAGGAGCCGCGCGATGTTCGGATGATGGAGATTGGCGAGGATCTGGCGTTCGGCCCGGAGGCGGCGGAGGAGTTCGACGGCGCCCGGTCCGTCGCGGCTCACCTTGATGGCCACCTGACCGACGTACTCGCCGTCGGCCCGCTCGGCCAGGTACACCGTGCCCATCCCGCCGTGGCCGATTTCCCGGATCAGATGATACGGACCGATCCGGCCGCCGGCCGAGAGGTCGGTGGCGCTCGCCACCGCGTCCGCCAGGGCGGCGCCGAGGGCGGGGGCGGCGGCGCCGGCGGCCACGAGCAGGGATTCGACCTCGCGCCGGAGGTCGAGATCGTCGCCGCATTCGGCCGCCAGCCAGGCGGCTCGGTCGGCCGGGGGCAGCTCTTCGGCCCGGGCAAACAGGTCCTCGATCCGGGCCCACCGTTCGGGATCGATCACGACAGCCCCTCGGCGTCACGGAGGTCTCGATAGAGCCATGCCTTCGCGAACTTGAGATCGCGATTGACCGTGGCGGTGGACACCTCGAGCGCGGCGGCGATTTCGTCGATGGTCAGGCCGCCGAAGAAATGCAATTCGATCGTCCGGGCCTTCCGAGAGTCCTGGAGCGCCAGCCGGCTCAAGGCCTCGTCGATCTCGACGATCCCGGTGGGCGGGTCTTCCTGGACGAGCGCCGCCGCTTCGAGGGTGACCTGATGAAGCTGGCCGCCCCGCTTTTGCCTGCCCTTGGCCTTGGCGTGATCGACCAGCACCCGACGCATCTGCCGGGCGGCAATGGCAAAGAAGTGGGCCCGATCCTGCCACGGTATTTCGACGCCGATCAGTCGAGCGTAGGCCTCGTGCACCAGGGCGGTCGCCTGGAGCGTGTGGTCGGCGCGCTCCCGGCGCATCAGGCGGCCCGCGATCCCGCGCAACTCGTCATACACGAGCGGGATCATCCGTTCGAGCGCGTCCTCATCGCCCCGGCGCCACTGGTGGAGCAGCGTGGTCACGTCGCGAGGCGCCGTCACGGCCGGCTTTCCCGACTGGTCATTCCCCAACGTATGACCCGGCCGGAGGGACCGCAACCGTACCGGCCGGGCCGTCGGCCCGGGTCAGATCCGCGACTCCCTCCCCTCCCAGTACGGGGCTCGAAGCTCGCGTTTGAGGGTCTTGCCAGCGGCGTTGCGGGGAAACGCCGGGCGGATCGACACCTCCCGCACCCGTTGATAGGCCGCGCCGACCCGACCGTTGATCCAGGCCTTGAGCGCGTCGCCGTCGGTCGCGTGGCCGGGGCGGAGAATGACGGCGCAGTGCGGTGCCTCGCCCCAGCGCGGATCGGGAACCCCGAACACCGCGGCTTCGAGCACCGCGGGGTGCTGGACCACGACCTCCTCGATGTCCTTCGGGTAGACGTTGACGCCCCCCGAGATGATCATGTCCTTCTTCCGGTCGACCAGGTAGAGGAAGCCCTCCTCGTCGAGGTAGCCGACGTCGCCGGTGTGGAGCCAGCCGTCGCGGACGGCCCGGGCGGTGAGGTCGGGACGTTTGTGGTAACCCGGCATCATCACCGCGTTGCGGCCGCAGATCTCGCCGATGGCTCGCGGGGGAAGTTCGCGGCCGTCGTCGTCCACGATCTTCATCTCGGCCAGGGGCAGCGGGACGCCCACCGAACCGGGCTTGCGGAGAAAATCGTCCCGGTCGAGCACGGTGGTGGAGCCACCTTCCGTCAGACCGTACAGTTCGCAGCAGATCCCGGGCTTGAGGCGGGACAGGCGTTCCTTGTGCTCGAGCAGCAGCGGCGCCCCGACCGAGAGCAGGGTCTCGAAGGTGCTCAGCGCCGGAACGATGTCGGGGTGGGCAAGCAGGGTGACGATCTGCGACGGCACCAGCATGCCGTGGGTGACCCGCTCCCGAACGGCCGCGGCCAGATAGTCCGACGGATCGAACCGCCGCTGCACCACGAGGCAGGCGCCAGTGTACATCCACGGCACGGTCATCAGCATCGACCCGTTGAAGATCAACGAGCCGGCCTGGAGGACGACGGCGTCACCACCCATCCGCCAGGCCCGGGAGAAGTTGATCCCGTAGTAGGCCCGCATGCGGTGGGTGTGGATGATGCCCTTGGGATCGCCGGTGGTGCCGCTCGAGTAAATGATGTGGCAGGGATCGTGGCCGGTGATCCCGCTGGCCGGCGGCTCGGCCGACGACGCCGCGCCGGTGGCGGCGTGATAGTCCGCAAAGCCCGGCTCGGAACCGTCGATCAGGTAGAGACGGTGCTCCGGAATGGACGACAGACCGGCCCGGATCCCGACCACCTCCGGGGCCAGCTCGCGCGTCGTGACGAGGGCGACTGCATCGCTGTCGCGGATCAGCGATTCGAGGGTGGGCCCCCGGAGCAACGGGCTCAGCGGCACCGCGACGGCCCCGAGCTTGGCGAGGGCCCAGTACAGCTCCACCAGTTCGAGGGTGTTAGGCAGCAGCAGGGCCACGGCGTCGCCCTTGGCGACCCCGGCCAGGCGGAGGGCGTTGGCGGCCCGGTTGATCCGGGCGTTCAGGTCCCGCCACGAGAGCCGCCGGTCCTCGAAGACGAGGGCCAGGCGGTCAGGCCAATGGCGGGCGTTCCGGGTGGGGAGTGAACCGACGTCCACGGCGGCTCAGATCCGCGAGGTCTGATCGGCCCAGAACGGCGCCCGCATTTCCCGCTTGAGGGTCTTGCCCGCGGTGTTCCGGGGGAAATCCTCCCGGATCGACACGTCGCGAACCCGCTGGAACGAGGCCGAGACGCGGGCGTTGATCCACTCCTTCAACGCCTCGGGCGTTACGACCTCGCCGGGCTTGAGGATCACGGCGCAGTGGATGGCTTCTCCCCATTTGAAGTCGGGGACTCCGAACACGGCACATTCGCGGACCGCCGGATGCTGGGCCGCGATCTCCTCGATGTCCTTCGGGTAGACGTTGACGCCGCCGGAGATGATCATGTCCTTCTTGCGGTCGACCAGGTAGAGGAAACCCTCCTCGTCGAAGTAGCCGACATCGCCGGTGTGGAGCCAGCCGTCGCGGATGGCCTGGGCGGTGAGTTCCGGCCGCTTGTAGTAGCCGAGCATCATCAGCGTGCCGGTGCCGATGATCTCGCCGATGCCCCGGGGCGGCAGCTCCTGGCCGGTCTCGTCCACCACCTTCATGACGCAGAACGGGAGCGGCGCGCCGACCGAGCCGGGCTTCCGGAGGAAGTCGTTCCGGTCGAGCACGGTGGCGCAGCCACCCTCGGTCAGGCCGTACAGCTCGCAGCACATCCCGGGCTTGAGGCGGTTGAGCCGTTCCTTGTGCTCGAGGAGAAGCGGCGCGCCGACCGACAGCAGGGTTTCGAACGAGGCGAGCGCGTCGCGAGTGAATTCGGGATGAGCCAGGAGCGCCACGATCTGCGAGGGAACCATCATGCCGTGGGTGGCCTTTTCGCGGACCAGGGCGTCGAGGTAGAGCGCCGGGTCGAACTTCCGCTGGAGGACCAGCTTGGCGCCGTTGTACATCCAGGGGATGAACATCAGCATGGCGCCGTTGAAGACGAGCGATCCGGACTGGATCACGACCGACTCGCCGCCCATCCGCCAGGGGCCCGAGAAGATCATCCCATAGTGGGCCCGGATGTCGTGGGAGTGGATGATCCCCTTGGGTTCGCCGGTAGTGCCGCTCGAGTACATGATGTTGTACGGGTCGTCCGGCACCACCCCGCTCGGCGGCGGCTCGGCCGGGCTGGCGGAGGCCACCAGGCCGGCGTAGTCGGCCCAGCCCGGCCGGCCCGGTTCGTCGGTCAGGAGGAGCCGGGCGGCGGGAATGGCGGTCAACTGGTCGCGGACCCGGTCGATCTCGGGGGCCAGGTCGCGGCAGCTCACCAGGGCGACGGCATCGCTGTCCCGGATCAGGGCGGCCAGGCCGGGGCCCCGGAGAAGTGGGCTCAACGGGACGGCAACGGCGCCGACCTTGGCGATGGCCCAGTAGAGATCGACGATCTCGAGGGTGTTCGGGAGGAACAGGGCGATCTTGTCGCCCTTGCGGAGGCCCAGGGCTCGCAGGGCGTTGGCGGTCTGATTGAACCGGGCGTTGAGCTCCCGCCAGGAAAAGCGGCGGTCCTCGAAGACGAGGGCCTCGCGCTCGCCGTAGTGACGGGCGTTACGGGTCGGGAGAGAACCGAGATCCACGCTGGGGGCTCCGGAGTGAAAGGCCATCGCGTTCTGGGGACGGAAACGAGTCGGTCGGCGAGAATATCCGCTGCAGAGCCGGGTCCGGCAACCCGACAGAATCAATCGGAATCCCCGGTATCTTGACAGATTCCCAAAATGGCAAACCAAGGTTTTTTCCTAGCTTGTTCTCCCAGTGACCGATTCCCATCTTGGGGATGCCAGGAATCACCCCAGGAACAATGTCTGACTCAATGGTCCGTTCGAAGCTGGACGGGTCGGTCCTTCTCACCAAGCGGCAGGTGGAGATGGTCGGC
>JAEUJH010000490.1 GCA_016794825.1 Gemmatimonadota bacterium | reverse complement strand
GGGAGGAAATCCGCCAGCACGGCCTCGAGGGCCGCGCGGGTGACGGTCTTTTCGCCCGCGATCAGCGAGGCCCGCCAGGCGCGGCCCACGATGCCCTCGACGTCCGCGCCCGACAACTTCCCGACGTCGGCAATGGGCGGCACGTTGGCGACGTCGAGGGTGGTACCGAGCTTCCGCGCCATGGCCACGAACATGGCCTTGAGTTCCGATTCCTCGTGCGGATAGAAGAGCGGGATGTGGACCTCCGCCCGTCCCTGCCGCTTGAGATCGATGGGCAGCAGATCGGGACGGGCGGTGAGGAGCATCCAGAGGATCTTGCCCCGATACCGGGTGTCGCCCATCTGGGTGGCGATCATCCCGAAGACCCGGCTCGAGGTCCCGGAATCGCCGTCGGCATCCCGGTCGCCGAGGGCCGCGTCGGCCTCGTCGACGATGACCATGACGGGACCCATGGCCCGGAGCACCGACAGGACCCGCTCCAGGTTGCCCTCGGTTTCGCCGACGTACTTGGAGCGGAAATTCTTGAGGGTGACACACGGCGCCCCGATGGCGCCCGCGGTGCACTGGGCCAGGAAGGTCTTGCCCGTCCCGACCGGGCCGCAGATCAGGTAGCCCATCGGCAGGGTGTCGAGCGCGCCCTGTTTGAGGAGGGTGGCGTCCTCCGCCAGGCGGCGCTTGACCGGCTCGTGGCCGATCACGATGTCGAGCCCCCACTTCGGCTCGACGAACTCGAGCAGTCCCTGGCAGTGTCGCTCGATCAGCCGCTTCTTGAGGTCGCGGAAGACCTTCTGGTCGAGCCGGGCCGACTCCCGCGCCGTCTGGAGGAGAACCCCGATGTCGGCCAGGGTAATCCCCGCCGTGAGCCGGGCCAGTTCGTCGACCGAGTAGTCGGAGAACGACGCCACCGACCGGTCGGCCACCACGGCCTCGATGTAGCTCTTCCGCTGGTCGACCTCGGGCAGCGGCACCTCGAGACTGGCCACGTGGGGGTTGCTGGCCAGGCGCCCGCTCAGGTCGGTCAACCGTTCGTCGATCAGGACGAACGCCATGTTGAGCCGCTTGAGGTGGGGACTCTGGGCCCAGTTGAGCAGCGTCACCAGCAGCGCCGACCCCTGGAACGACATCCGCCCCGGTTCGCCGTCCGGGAAGAGGTACGAGGCCTGATCGATGATCAGCGCCAGGCTCTTCCGCCGGTCGTCGGGCGAAACGATCGTGGTTCGGACGTATTGGTCGAGCTTGGCGAGGACCTGCCCGGGATCGTTCTTGATCTCCGAGAACCCGGCGATCTCCTTGTTGGCGAGCGTCACCATCTCCCGGAGCCGGGTTTCGTCACGCCCCGCAAAGGCCCGGAGCCCGCGGCCCAGGTCGTAATGGAGCACCAGGTCGTACCGGCCGAACATCTGCTCGGCCAGGAACTGGGCGACCGATCCGTACCCGGCGTCGGGCCGGGCGCCCAGGGGCACGAAGTCGAAGGTGTTGCCGTGGAGCAGGAACACCGAGGTGCTCCCCGACATCGACAGTTCGCCGAGTCGCTTGGCCCAGGTCGGAAACCACCCGGGAAGACTGCCGCCGTCAGGCCTCATTCTTGAGGACTCCGCCCAGGTCCGCGTCGAGAATCGGGGGTGGATCGACCAGTTGCTCGGCCATGCCGGTGATCGTCTGGAGATCCTTGATGGCGGTCTCGGTGTCGGTCATGCTCTGGGCCGCCTCGTCGACCTGGCTGATCAGGAGGTCCGGATCCTGGCGGTTGACCATCATTTCCGTCAGGGTCTGGATCTTGGCCTCGATCCGGTCGAGTTCCACCATGACGAACTGGGCGTTCTTGTCCGCCTTCTGGTAGTTGTCGAGCCGGAGGTGGGCCAGCGCCACGCTGTCCTTGAGCGAGGTAACCAGCCGCTCGTCCTTGTCCGCCTCGGCCTTCTTGAGCTGGGCGGTCAGTTCGCTGACCTTTTCGGTGAGCATCAGTTCCGAGGTGCTCCGGAGGAACCGCCGGAGCGACTCCTGCGACACCAGCAGGCGGATGAAGATCCAGAGCAACCGATCGAGCGACCCGCGCCGGAGATCGTCGCCGCCCTGCACCGAGGTCAGGCTCTTCCCGCCGGCCCCCGAGGCCAGCTTCTGCATCTCGATGCAGCGGAGCCGGAGCTTGTGGAACCGCATCCGGGCTTCGGGGGGCAGACTGCCGAGCATTTCGGTCAGGGCGTCGACCGGGAGCTGCCCGGGCGTCCCGGCGGCGCGCCGCTTGGCGTGCTCCTCGGCGTCGACCGCGTCGCGGAACCGCTTCATCGACACCAGGCCGCCCACGAACGCCAGTTCGCCCGCCATGACGAGCGGGATCAGCGCATCCGGCCACGGCGACAGCGCCGCGCCGATCAGCCCGCCGAAAAAGGCCAGGAGGTTCCACGGAATCCGGACGGCCTTCCGGATGTAGCGCCGGACGCCGCGGGGCGCCTCTTCGTCCCGAGACCGGAACGGCGGCGTCACGACTTGCCTCCCGCCCGCTGGGCGACGGCCGCCACCTCGAGCTGGTCGAGAGCGGTCCGCAACCCGAAGACGATGTCGAGAAACTCCGGTTCCCGCTGCATGTCCTTGGCGGGCCGATCGGGCGGCGGCACCGGCACCTGCTTGAGAATGGTTCCGGGCGAGGGCGACATGACGAACACCCGATCGCCCAGGTAAACCGCCTCTTCGATCGAGTGGGTGATGAAGAACACGGTGGCCTGGAGGTGGCGCCAGAGGCTCACCAGGAGATCCTGCATGTTGTAGCGGGTTCCCGGGTCGAGCGCGCCGAAGGGCTCGTCCATCAGGATGATCCGGGGGTGGAGAATGAGCGAGCGGGCAATCGCCACCCGCTGACGCATGCCGCCCGACAGCTCATGCGGGTACTTCTCCGCGTCCTTGTCGACGTTGAGGCCGACCCGCCCGATCCACTCCCGGGCCTGGTCGCGCCGCTCCTTCAGGCCCACGCCACGGCACTCGAGTCCGAAGGCGATGTTGTCGAGCACGGTCAAGTGATCGAACGCGGTGTAGTCCTGGAAAACCATGCCCCGGTCCGAACCCGGACCGTCGACCGGCTTGCCGCCGACGAGCACCGTGCCGGTGGTGGCGGGGTGCTGGGGCCGGAGCCCGGCGATCAGCCGCAGGATCGTCGACTTGCCGCACCCGCTCGGGCCCAGGATCGAGACGAACTCGCCGTGGTCCGACCGATCGTCGACGGTAAAGGTGATGTCGCGGATGGCGGTCAGGCCGTTGGCGTACGTCTTGGAGACGTTGGTGAACTGGACGACGGGCGGGCGGTCGCCGGCCGGGGGCGGTGCTGCCGCCGCCGGGGTCGCCGCCCGCTCTTCCGTCGTGTCGCCTCCGCCCGAAGCTGCCCCCATCGTCCCTCCGCAAGATCAGCCCACCGCTCCCGCCGAGCCTACGCTTCCTCCCGCCGATAGGGGAACAGCCCCCGCTGGAAGAAGTACAGCAGTCGGTCGATCCCGTACGCCAGGATCCCGATGATGACCAGAATGAGAATGATGTGTTCCGTCAGCCCCCGCCGCTGGCTGGTGCTGAGGAGGTAGCCGAGCCCGTGCTTGGCGTTGATCAACTCGGCCAGCATGATGTAGCCGAAGGCGAGCCCGAAGAGATTGCGGAGCGAGTTGTAGACGTCCGGGAGCGCCAGCGGCACCAGCACCTTCCGAATGACCTGCCAGGGCTTGGCGCCGAGGGTCTGGGCGGTGTCGACGTAGCGGTCGGCCACGCCCACCACGGCGCTTACCGTGTCGGAGAAGACGAACGGGAGACAGGCGATGAAGATGAACATCACCTTCTGGGTTTCGCCGATCCCGAACCAGAGAATCGTGAGCGGGATCAGGGCCGCGATCGGGATGTTCCGTCCGAAGAGGGCCAGGGGCGCCGCCGCCGCGTCGATGACTCGCCACGACCCGGCGGCCACCCCGAACGGCACCCCGACCACGACCGCCAGCCCGAAGCCCAGCACCACCCGCCAGAGCGTCGCGGCGACGCTCTCGAGCAGGGCCCGCTCCGAAATCAGCGAGCCGATGCTCCGGATCACCTCGAGCGGGCTCGGCAGCACCACCGGCGACACGATCCGGGCCTCCGGCGTGTCGCCGGCGGTGATCAGGGCCCACACCGCGATCAGCGCCGCCACCGACCCGGCCCCGATCAGCTTGCCCGTCAGGGGCGCCGGCGGGAGCCTGAGGCTCAGCAGCGGCGGCCGATCCCGTTCGGCCATCGGCTACTGGGCCTCGGCCGGATAGACCTTCACCTCGACCCGCCGGTTCTTGGCGTGGTTGCCCGCGTCGCTCGCGTCGGCCGGGCGGTCCCAGCCCTTGCCGGCGGTGACGAACTGGTTGGGCTGGAGCGAGGTGAACTTCCGGACCAGCGCCTCCTTGACCGCGTTGGCCCGGTTGAGCGACAGCTCCTGGACCAGCGACGACGGCACCGTCCCCTTCATCGACGCGTCGGTGTGCCCCTCGATCACGATCCGGGCCGCCCCGTACTGCCCCGCCAGCTTGCCGACTTCCTCGACCACCGCGTCGACGTTCGGATCGTACAGCTCCGACTTTTCTTTCCCGTCGACCGTCCGGACGATCATCTTCTTGAGGTCCCACGAGTTCGGATAGAAGTGGATCACCACCGTCTTGGTGAGGATCTCCTCGCTCTCGCCCTGGACCTGGGCGGCCGTGGTGGGCGCGAACTGGACCTGATACTCGTTCTTCTGGGCCGCGTACTTGGGCTCGGCCTCGAGCTTCTTGATGATCGAGAAGTCCATGACCTGATCGAAGGGCGTCGGGGTACCGACCGCCCCGACCTTCCGATACAGGTAGTAGGCCGTGTTCCAGAGCCGCTCGAAGTTGGCCGGGTTGTTCTGGTTGAGGAAGAAGTCCTTGTTCTCGGCAAAGTTGGTCGAGTGGGCGTCGCCGAGCATGGCCAGCGCGTCGGTCTCGGGGATCGAGTACCCGGTGGCCATCAGCTTGGCCACGGCCTGCTTGGCCGCCTGGTCCTTGAGCGCCTCCATCCCGTCGAAGATCCCGCGGACCAGACCCTCGATGACGTCGGCGTTGTCCTTGGCGAAGTCGGCCCGGGCAAACCAGACGTCGGCGATCAGCTTGTTGGCCGTGGCGGTGGTGACGAGGAGCTTGTTGCCCTTGACCTTGGACAGGTTGTAGATGTCGGGCGCCCAGCTCACCACCGCGGCGATCGACTTGTCGGCGTTGAAGGCGGCGGCCGCCTGGAAGGCGTCCTGGGTGTACTTGAACTCGACGTCGGCGGGCTGGAGGCCGCCGTTGATCAGGGCGTTGAGGGCAAAGAACTGCGACGGTGAGTTCTGCGCCAGGACGATCGATTTGCCCCGGAGATCCGCCACCGAACGGATGTTCTCCCGGACCACGATCCCGTCGCCCCCGTTGGAGAAGTCGACCTGCTGGAACACCCGCGGCATCGTCCGCGAGTCCTTCTTGAGCCCCTCCAGGAAGAGGGGAATCATGTCGAGCGTGGCCCAGCCGATGTGAATGTCGCCCGCGGCGTAGGCGTCCCGCATGGCGACGGGGTCGTCGATCAGCACCAGCTCGAGCTTGAAGTCCTTCCCGCCCGGCCCCTTCCAGACCTTGCCGGCCTTGAGCCCGTTGTTGGCGTAGATGACCGGGGCCCAGCCCGCCCAGACGTTGAGGGCCATCCGCACGGTCCGGTCGGCCATCGGCTTGTAATTGGAGACGCCCTTGACCTCGGGCAGCCGCTGGGCCGGAACGTAGTTGTATTCCTTGACCGTGGTGATGCCCTGATCGTCCGGGGCCTCGACCTCGTTGTCGGCGACCTGCTCGGTCCCGCCGCTCCCGCCCCCGCCGCCCAGCACGCCCTTCAGCGCCCCGAAGCGGTAGAGGCCCAGGATGACCAGGCCCACGACCACCAGGAACACGGCCCCGAAGAATGCCGGCCGCGGACGCCCGCCCGTACCTTCAGCCATCGTTCGGCTCCTCTGTATAGACCCGTTGAACTACGCGGTTCCTTTTTCCGTCGCCTTGTCGCCCACGGCCGGACCGAGGTTCTTGGCCGTGTCGGCCAGCGGCGTGGTTTCCGGGGCCCGGATGCCCAGCTCGACCTCGAACTTCCGGAGCGCGTCCTCGGCCATGGCCTTCTCGACCCGTTCCTCGGCCTCGACCTCGGCCACCCCGCGCGAGGAGAGATCGGCCGAGACCCGGACCGCGGCCCGGTTCTGGTCGATCTTCCGCTGGATCACGTCCTCGATCTGCCCGAAGTCGGTGGTGACGTTGAAGTCGAGCGCCTCCGCCAGCTTGGCGATCTCGGCCTCGGCGGCGCTCATCTTCAGGTCGGCGTCGTACTTCTGGATCTTTTCCCGCACCGCCAGCAGGTTCTTGTGGGCGTGCTGGATCTTCTTGAGGTTGTTTTCGTACGCCTGCTCGTGCATCCCGAGTTGTTCCTGGTTGGTGGCCAGCTCCTTCTTGGCCTTCTCCAGTTCCAGGGCAAACTTGGCGGCGGTGTCCCGCTCGCCGGCTTTGAGGTAGGCCTTGATCTGCGCCTCGAGCTTCTGGACGTGATTGGCGTTGCTGGCCACCTGACGGTTGACCCGCTCCACCAGCGCCCGGTACAACTCGAGCCCCTTCCGCCCCTCCTGCAGCTGCTCCACCGACCGATCGTACTCGTACTGCATCTGGGCGATCGGGTCCTTCTCCCAGAAGAAATTGGCCAGCTTGTTGAGTTGGGCCCGAATGGCGCCGAAGAACTTCTCGAGGATCACGGCCGTCCCCTTTCCTGGGCTTTGGAAACCGACGGCCGAACGCCGCCGGCCGAACGGCAGTAAATGTACTCACCTCAGCGCCCGTGGATCAGGCGGCCCACCCCTTCCGCCGCCGCCCAGGCCGCCACCACCGCCACGCCGGCCG
>JAEUJH010000451.1 GCA_016794825.1 Gemmatimonadota bacterium | reverse complement strand
CGGGAGTTCCACGAACCCGTTCTCCGCCAGGACGGCCTCGAACGGGCGATCGGTCTTGATCCGGCCGAGGGACGCCTTGATGGAGATTTCCCAGAAGGAGGCCGCGCTGACGAATACTTCGTCGGCGGATTCGATGGCTCGAGCCGCGGCCGGCGAGAGCTTGCCCCCTTGGTCCCACCAGATGACCACGTGGGTGTCGAGGAGCAGTCTCACCGGTCGGGTTCGAAGAGGGCCTGGACGTCCGGGGGCAGGGGTGCGTCGAAGTCTCGGGATACCGTCCACTGGCCCCGCCCGCGACCCGGGCGGCGTTCGGGCCGGCCCTGGGTGAGGGGGCCAAGGCGGGCCATCGGTTTGCCTGACTTCATGATGATGATGTTGGCCCCGTCCGCCGCCAGGTCGACCAGCTCGGACAGATGGGTCTTGGCCTCGTACAGGCTGACGGGTTCTCGCACCTCCACCACCCCGGGGCCGTGACGCGACTTCGGCGGCTTCTTCGGGCTCATGGCTCGAAGTTAGTCGCCATGACCAATTTGGTCAACATGAGCCCTCAGGCGACGTCGGCCGGGTGTCCCGCCTCCGGGGCCACCGGGCCTTCGCGCTGGTACCCCGGCCGGCCCATGGCGGCAAAGGTCAGTCGCTTGCCCAGCTCGACGCCGGGCTGGTCGAAGGGATCCACCCCGTACCAGACGCCGGCAAATCCGGTAGCCAGCTGCATGAACATGATGACGTGGCCCATGGCCTCGGCGTCGAGGCGGGGCAGTTCGAGGGTGGCGTTCATCCGCCCCATGCGTGCCAGCGCGGCCGAGGTCGCGTCGGCCTCGGCGCCGAGGAGTTCGCCGAGCGAGTGGCCCTGGAGGTAGGCCAGTTCCTCGGGCAGGTCGGGTCGATGGGGAATCCGGACGTCCTCGCCGGGATCGGCGATCCGGACGAAGGTCACGACCTTGTCGAACGGCCCTTCCATGAAGAGCTGGACCTGGCTGTGCTGGTCGGTGGCGCCGACCGCGCCTAACGGCGTCGGGCCGGCGTAGATCGGCTGCCCCCGGCGGTCGAGCCGCTTGCCAAGGCTCTCGGCCCACAGCTGGACGAACCAGGCGGCAAAGTCGCGGAGCCGGTCGCTGTAGGGCATCAGCACGTGGATCCGGGCGCCCTGCTGGGCGTCGGCGGCCCAGAGGAGGGCGGCGTACAGCGCGGCCGGGTTCCGGAGCAGGTCGGGGCGGGCGGCGGTTTCGAGCGCCGCCGCGGCGCCCGCGACGAGCGCCTCGATGTCGATCCCGATCAGCGCGGCCGGCAGGAGCCCGACGGGCGTCAGGACGCTGAATCGCCCCCCCACCTCGGGCGGAATCTCGAGGGCGGCAATGCCCTCGCGCTGCGACAGTTCGCGGAGCGGACCCTTGACCGGATCGGTGGTGAAGGCGAGGTGGCGGACCGCCGCGTCGGGCCCGAGCGCCTGGTCGAGCCAGGCGCGGACCACCAGATACTGCGCCAGGGTCTCGGCCGTGCCGCCCGATTTGCTGATCACGTTCACCAGCACGCGGCGCGGGTCGATCCGCCGGAGCGCCGCCGCGATGGAGGTCGGGTCGACGTTCTCGAGGATGGTGATCCGGGGGAAGAAGTCGCGAGCCTCGTCCGACAGTTCGTTCCAGGCCGGCGGCCGGAGGGCCGTCAGGAGAGCCTTGGTGCCGAGCGCCGATCCGCCGATCCCGAGGACCAGCACGTGGTCGTAGGCCTGCCCGACGCCGTCGGCAAAGCGCCGGATTCCCTTGATGACGTCGGTCTGCCGCCCCAGTCCGTAGAAGCCGTACTCGCCCTGACCCCGCCGGGTATCGACCTCGGCCGCCACGGCCGGGAACCGGTGGGACAGCTCCTGGAGCCGCGACCGGGACAGACCGTGCTGGCCGTCGAGCTTGTCGGTGAGCATCCGGCCGTAGTGGAGCTTCATTCCGCCACCTCCAGGATGAGCCCGTCGTAGCCGGGCTCGATGCCATCGGGCAGCGCCGCCGCCAGCGCGGCGTGCCCGGTTTCGTGAGTCAGATGGGTCAGGACCGTGCGCCGGGCTCCAATGGCCTGGGCCGCCGCGATCGCTTCCGGAATGCTCTGGTGCGTCGGGTGTTCCCGCCACCAGAGCGCGTTCAGCACCAGGACGTCGAGGTCGCGGAGCGCCGCCCGGGCCTCCGGCGGCACCGCCTTGACGTCGGTGACGTAGGCGATTCGGCCGATCCGGAACCCGAGCACCTCCACCCGGCCGTGAGAAAACCCGAGGGGAAGGACCTCGATCCCGGCGGCCTGGAACGGTTGGCCGGGGCGAATCGTCTCGAGGAGGAGCCGCGGCTTGGAAGTTCCCGGGATCGGGACGACACCCTCGTCGAAGATGTAGCGATACGAGGTCGTGAGGAAGTCGGCGGTGGCGGCGTTGGCGTAGACCGGGAGGGCCGCCCGCTGCCGGAGCGAGAACATCCGGAGGTCGTCGATGCCGCTCACATGGTCGGCGTGCTCGTGGGTAAAGAGCACGGCGTCGACTCGGTCGATCCCCGCCGCCAGCAGTTCGACTCGCAGTTCCGGCGGGGTGTCGATCAGGATCGTGGTGGTGCCGACCGTGACGGCCGCGGCGGTCCGGTGCCGGCGGTCGCGCGGATCCGGCGACCGGCAGACCGCGCAGTCGCAGCCGATCTGGGGAACGCCGAACGACGTGCCGGTGCCGAGGAGGGTGAGCCGCATCCGTCCGTTCAGACCGTCTCGATGCGCAGGAGGTTGGTGGTGCCGGCCTTGTCGAACGGGACGCCCGCGGTGACGACGAACCGGTCGCCTGGCCAGGCCAGGCCCTTCTTGACGATGACCTCGCGGGCCACGACCAGCATCGAATCGTAGTCGGGCCGGCGCTCGACCTGGACCGGGATGACGCCCCAGTTGAGCGCCAGCTGCCGGTAGGTCGACGCCTCGGGGGTGATCGCCAGGATCGGGACCGACGGCCGGTACGACGCCACCGTCCGGGCGGTAAAGCCGCTGCTGGTGAGGCAGACGATCAGCGGCACCGAGAGCAGATCGGCCGCGGCGCAGACGGCGACGGCGATGGCGTCCTCGGTCCGGGTGGTGACGTGGGGCTGGCTCAGGTGCGCGGCCGACGCCTGCCAGACGGGCGCGTGGGCGCCGTCGCGCCGGTGGCTCTCGACTTCGCGGGCGATCTGGTCCATCGCCAGCACCGCCTCGAGCGGGTAGGCACCGACCGCGGTTTCCGCCGACAGCATCACGGCGTCGGTACCGTCGAGGATCGCGTTGGCCACGTCGGACGCCTCGGCCCGGGTGGGGCGCGGGGCCTTGATCATCGACTCCAGCATCTGGGTGGCCGTGATGACCGGCTTGCCGTGCCGGTTGGCTTCCCGGATCAGCTTCTTCTGGACCAGCGGCACCTGCTCG
>JAEUJH010000439.1 GCA_016794825.1 Gemmatimonadota bacterium | reverse complement strand
CAGAGCTGCTCGGCCTCGTCCATGTAGTGGGTGGTGAGCACCACGGTCCGCCCCTGTTGCTTGAACCCCTCGATCAGGTCCCAGAGCTGGCGGCGCGACTGGGGGTCGAGCCCGGTGGTCGGTTCGTCGAGAAAGAACAGCTCGGGATTACCCACCAGCGCGCAGGCCAGCGCCAGCCGCTGCTTCTGGCCGCCGGAAAGCTGGCCGACTCGGGCGGTTCGCTTCTCGCCCAACTGGACCGCCGCGATCGCCTCGTCGACCGGCCGACGCGTGGGATAGAAACTCCGGAACAACCGGACCGTTTCCTCGACCGTCAGCTTTTCCGTGAGCTGGGTTTCCTGGAGCGAGATGCCGATCGAGGCGCGGATCCGATCGGCGTCGGTTCGGTGGGTCATCCCGAGGATCCGGACCTCGCCGGCGTCGGGTTCGTTCAGCCCCTCGCAGATCTCGATCGTGGTGGTCTTCCCGGCGCCATTGGGGCCGAGGAGCCCGAAACACTCGCCGCGCTGGACTTCGAGGTCGAGGCCGGCCACGGCCACCACGTCGCCGTACCGCTTCTGCAGGCCGCGAATCGAGACGGCGGGGGTGGTCGTGGTCGTCACCGGTCGGGTGGATCGAGGGACCGGAAGGCTAACGGGGGCCGCCGGGCGGAGCCAGCGGGGCCTCGGCCAGTTCGGCCCGCGGGGTGGTGATCGACCCGGACTCCCGGCTCGCGAGCAGGCGCTCGGTGAAATCGAGCCGGTTCTCGAGTTCGGCCACCCGCCCGTGGAGCAGGTCGATCTCGCCCAGCCGGTGGTCCAGATCGGCCCGGAGCGCCTCGAAGTCGCGCTGCCGGATCCGCGGCTCGCCGTCGTCGTCCCAGTCGCCCCACCACGCGGAGCCCCAGCCGCGCCGGCGCCCCCGGATCCGGGGGCGCCCTGACTGGAACGTCCACCGGACCGCCGGAATCACCACGAAGACGACCAGAAACACCGACCACAGACCAGACATCGCCGCCATGTCGACCTGCATTGGATTGACCTCCGACCCGGGTTACGCCCGCTCCCACTCCCGCTCGACTTCCTCCGCCGCCCGCTTGAGGATCTCCACGATCCGGGGCACCGAGGGATGATCCGGTCCGCGCCGCCACGCTCGCCGATACACCGACGAGGCCAGTCGGGAGAACGCGTGGTTCAGGTCGGCCATGTGGCCGCCCGCGAAGTCGCGAACGGTGTCGCGGACCCGGTCGAAGATGTCGTCGAGCAGGTCCCGGTTGGCTTCGAGAAAGGCCTCGCCCTCGGGGGTGATGTGGTAGACCCGCTTGCCGTTTTCATCCTGGGAACGGACGTAGCCCTGGTCTTCCAGCAGCTGGAGGGTCGGGTAGACCGTCCCGGCGGAGGCGGTGTAACACCCGGCCATCCGCTCCTCGAGGGCCTTGATGACTTCATAGCCGTGGCGGGGCTTTTCGCGGAGGAGGCGGAGGATCACGAACTTGACCTCGCCGGACTCGAACATCTGGCGGCGCCGCTTGCCCCAGTTCTTCCCCTCGCCGAACCGGAACTCGAATCGGGACGGGTCGAACGAGAACCCGAACAAATCGCCGAAACCCCAGTCATCATTGTGCTTAGCCACGGAGTCCTACCTTCGTTACCGGGTCTGGATGGCTACCTGTCCACCTACTACGACATATCGTACGACATGTTTCAGAATTCGTCAAGATATATCGGACATTTGATTTTTCCGTTTCACCGTGAAACCATTGGCTGGTGGTCGCGTAGGACCCGCAACTTTCCGATTCACTTTCGATCAGCTGAGGAGGCGCGCCGTGGCCCGCGACGCGGACGATTTCGTCATCAAGACCCGTGGCCTGACCAAGGCCTACCCGGGCGGCGTCACCGCCCTGACGAACCTGGATCTCGAGGTGCGCCGCAATTCGATCTTCGGGTTTCTCGGTCCCAACGGGGCCGGCAAGACCACGACGATCAAG